>JBAVJG010000290.1:0-14210 GCA_049687655.1 Anaerolineales bacterium
TCAGTACAATTGCTGCGCCCAAGACAACGAGTTGTACAAGAGGCACCTCAAACCCAAAAATGTTTACCTTTACGAGAGGGTTCAAAGCGGGCACAGTCGGATAAGAACGGAATTCTGCGCCATACAAGCCACGAAAAGTATATTGCAAAGCAAAGGATGCCCCGATGGCTGTGATAAGGGGAACCAGTCGGGGTGCGCCTCTTAATGGACGGTATGCAACCCGTTCAAGAAGAACTGCAACCAGGGTCGATACAGTTGTTGCCAGTAGAATCAAGGCAACCACCCCCAGGAACGGGTTTGAATCTAAAAAGCCAATGTTAGAAAGATACTGTGCCAGGAAAACCGCTGTGAAGGCTCCAGCCATATAAACTTCGCCGTGGGCGAAATTGATCATGAGCAAGATACCATATACCAGGGTGTATCCTAAGGCGATCAATGCATAAACACTGCCTTGGGCCAGACCGGCAAAGACAAGTGTGGCCCATTGGGCACTGCTGTATGTGGCTGCTATCACGGTGTTGTAAACACCAACAACAATTACTGCAATGGCAGCGATCTGGAATACTCTCAGGAAAATATCGACCCATGAGGTGTTTTCAAAATAGCGTTTGAGCATACCAACCTCTTCTCCAGCAAATCGAGAATACTTACAGAAAGAGGGGGTGGGACAGAGAAGTTATTTCCCTGAACCACCCCCTGCTGTTATCGGTTCAGTCAGGTATAGTGGCCAAACCGAGGTACTGACAACCTTACGGGGTGTAGATTGCTTCTGGCGGCCAATTGCCTTCAAGTTCGGCCTGGGTGATTTGGAAAATGGCCAGAGCTTCACCAGTGGCGCAGTCGCCGTGAGACTTGAGATCACCGAAGGTCTTGTCGCCGCAGTTGACTTTGCCGCTCAAACCGGTAGTATCCGTGGCCGTAATGGCGTCGCGCAGTGCCTGGCGACCGACGTGCACAGTGCCGTCATCATCGACCACAGCAACCTTCTCGATCGCATCCAACAGGATGTTGGTGCCGTCATAAGCGAAGGCATGGAAGCCACTCGGCGGAACGCCACCGAACTTGGCATCCCACTTGGCCAGGAACGCATCATAGCTTGCACCACTTACGAAGGGGCCAGAGAGATACATATCAACTACGTTCGGGCCGGAGTTCTCAGGGAACGAGTCAGACAGCAAGCCATCAGCACCTATCAGAATGGTATCTTCCAAACCGGAGATCTCTGAAGACTGAGCCACAATGAACGGGCCTTCGGGCTCAAAGATCGGGAAGTACAGCGCGTCAGGAGAGTCAGCAGCCACGCTGGTCAGAACGGTGCGCATGTCGGTATCGCCAACATTGACAGCGCCCTGGAAGGTGACCGTGCCACCCAGTTCTATAAAGCGTCCTGCCATTACCTCCTGAAGTTGGTCAGCGTAAGGGCTGCCGTCGTGGATAGTAGCCAGAGTGCGGGCGCCCAGTTCGTTATAGGCAAACTCGGCTGCAACCGCGCCCTGGAACAGGTCGGTGTGGCAGATGCGGAAGTAGCCGGGTTGATAGGTTTCGCCTTCGATCGTCAGGGCTGGGGCAGTGTTGGACGGTGAAAGCATCACCAGACCCGCATTGCTGAGGGTTGGCATAGCCGCAGTCGCAGCGCTGGAGCAGTTGGTACCAATCACACCCACAACGGTGGGATCAGCAGCAATTTTGGTAGCAGCAGTCTGGCCGCCTTCAGCAGAGCAGAGTGAATCCTCACCAGTCAATGAGATTGGGTGACCGAGCAGTTCACCACCGCGATCATCCACGGCAATTTCGATCGCGCCCTGGGAATCTTCGCCCAGGAAGGCGGTCGCGCCAGAGATCGTCAACATATATGAAATATGGATGGGTTCATCAGGGGCGATATCTACACAGCCAATAGCGTCGGTACATTCAAATGAAGGGCCACCGCAGGCTGTAAGCACAATGCTGGCTACCAATAGAACAGCAAGCATAGCAAACAAACGTTTTGACATTTCTTCCTCCTCCGAAAGAATAAGAAACTAAGTTACCCGGATTTCGGGCTGAACACAATCAGCGAACAAAGCTGGTGCTGTCGGCCTCACCTCCTTTGGTTGAATTTGTCCTTAATAAAAACCGGAGAAACACTGACAATTTTCTCTCGGCCCGTCTACAATTAACACCAAAATAGCTATATTATTACGAAAGTATACCAAACTAATAGTGGACTGTAAGTCCACTATGGTCAATAGAAAGGGGAGATGCGCATATTTTTTACTTATTTTTTATCCTCTTGGGGTTTGTAAAGCAACTGGTCACGGATACGGAGGTCAGTATTACGAATTTTCATAGCCAAATCGGCAGCAAGATTGTACATGAGGCGATACCCCAATTGAGGATACGTTTCGCAAAGCATAATCAATTTATCTCTTGATATGACAAGCAGGTGTGTCTCTTTTTGCGCAGCCCGCGCAGATGCGGACCTGAGTCCTTCATCTACCAGCGCTACCTCTCCAAACGATTGTCCTCGCCGCATGGTCGCTATTACAGAACCGGCTGCTTCATTCTTATCTGAAGCAGGGCTAATTGCAGAAGGGTTGATTAAAATATCCACCTCCCCCTGGGTGATGATATACAACTCTTTACTGCCACTATTTTCTTTAAAAATTATTTCTTCCTCTTGAAAAACTACCTCCCGACACAAATTGGCTACCATTTCAAGTTGTGTGGGGGTAAACTGGTAAAATATATCGCTCTGTTTAAGATAGTTTACGATGCTACGCATAGTAATGATCCATCGATTTGAAGTGTAGCATAAACAAATGCAATGTGCAACAAGGTTTATTGGCAATTCGAAATTTGAGGAATTTCGCTTGCGTCTCCCGAACGAACGTGCTATAATTATTCGGAATTCCCCGCTTCTTTACAACCACCGTTTGAGAGCCCGATCCGTGTCCAGCCATCTCGTCTACTCGGGTCGTGCGTAACAAAATTTGAATAAAAAACCCAATTTCTCCAAATTTATGTTGTAAACCACCAGCCCACACATGGGGGCACTGGTTTATACCTGTTATTCTACCCACCATTATTTCAACATTGAGATGAGGACATGAAGATACTCGAACTTGAAAACGAACCGCTGGTCAAGCTACGCGCAATGGCCAAAGACCTTGGTATTAAGAATGCCAATCGCCTGAAAAAGGAAGCTCTCGCCGTCCAAATACGCCGGGCGGAGGCAGAAAAAGAAGGCGTTGAACTGCGAGGGGGCGTCCTTGAAATCATGAGTGAAGGGATCGGCTTCTTGCGGGCTGCAAACTATCGCATCAGCGATCAGGATGTATACGTCTCACAGGCCCAATTGAGACGCCACGACTTACGCTCAGGCGACCTGGTCATCGGGAACGTACGTCCACCACGAGAATCTGAGCGACATTTTGGATTAATCAAAGTGGAATCGGTCAATGGTCTGGACCCGGAAGAGGCTTCCCGCAGACCGAACTTTGAAAATTTGACCCCGATATTTCCCGAAATACGCTTCGACCTAGAAACTGCCCGTGAACCTTACGCGCCCCGTCTCATCAACCTGATCGCCCCGATAGGACGCGGACAGCGCGGTTTGATCGTTTCACCTCCAAAGGCGGGTAAGACTACAATTCTCAAGCAAATTGCAAATGCTATTTCCAGACAATATACCGACATACATTTGATGGTCGCATTGATCGGCGAACGCCCCGAGGAAGTGACCGACATGGATCGCTCGGTGGATGCCGAAGTGATCGCCTCAACATTCGATGAACCTGTTACCGCCCACGTCCGTACCGCAGAAATTGCATTAGACAGAGCTAAGAGATTGGTTGAAATTGGCCATGACGTGGTAATCTTGATGGACTCGATCACCCGTCTGGCGCGCGCCTACAACCTGGTTGTCAACCCCTCCGGGCGTACGCTTTCCGGTGGTTTGGATCCTTCGGCGCTGTATCCTCCAAAACGATTCTTCGGTGCAGCGCGTAACATCGAAGAAGGCGGATCGCTGACCATCATCGCTACCTGTCTGGTGGACACTGGCTCCCGTCTCGACGATGTAGTCTACGAAGAGTTCAAAGGTACCGGCAATATGGAGCTGCATCTCAATCGCCGCTTGCAGGAACGCCGCATCTTCCCGGCTGTTGATATCGAACGCTCATCCACGCGCCGCGAAGAAGTGTTACTCGGCCCCGATCTCCTACAACGGGTATGGTTGATGCGCCGCATGTACAGCCAGATGATCTCGCCCCAACCACAAGGCGCGGGTATGGATCCGGCCGTGGCAACCGAAGCCATCATCACACGCCTCGAAAGAGCCAAAGACAATATAGAGTTCCTTGAGAATTTAACCCAAGACGTATGATAGTTTTAGAGTTTTTAAAACGCAACCGTTTTAGCATCATCAGTTGGTTTATTACAATTCTTCTCGTTGCCGGGATCGTTGTTGGCGGTTTTTGGTACCAGGGGACAAACTCTGCTGCTGCGCTCGTGCCGGAGCCGACTGCTCAACCGGAAAAGAAACAGCCTGAGGTACCGTTACCAACTCCCGGGTCTGAAAGTGGTGGCGAGAGCAGTTTTGAATCCATCAGTCGTAACATCCAACTCAAAACCAATATTCCCGAACGCCCACGGTATACCGTTGATAATTACACGGTAGCCCGTGGCGATTCTGTATTCGCTATTGCTGAGAATTACAAAATCACGCCGGAAACCTTGCTGTGGGCTAATTACGATTCTCTACAGGATAACCCCCATAACCTGAAGCCCGGAATCACTCTTAATGTGCCTCCCACTGACGGCATCTATTATCAGTGGAAAGATGGCGATACACTCGAATCGGTTGCCAATGAATTCAAAACCGAAGAGGAAGCCATTCTCGGTTGGCCGGGTAACGACATTGACCTGACCAATCCAACTGTGGAGCCCGGCTCATGGGTCATGGTCCCGGGTGGTGAACGCGAATTCGTACAATGGCTCATCCCTACCATTGCAACCGGCAGTTCCGGTACATCCGGAACCAGTGGAAGTTCCTGCCCGGGCGGTGCGGTAGGGAGCGGCGGATTTGTGTGGCCCGCCGACAATCGCTTCCTTTCGGGTAACGACTACTGGTCCGGCCACCTGGCAATTGACATCGCTGCCGGTCAAGGCGCGCCGGTCTATGCGGCCGATTCAGGTGTTGTCACTATGGCACAAGGTGGTGATAACTATGGCTATGGTAACGTTATCCAGATCGACCATGGCAATGGCTACTCGTCCCTGTACGCTCACTTAAGTGTGATCGGCGTGGGTGTCTGTCAGAGCGTGGGTGCAGGCCAATGGATTGGTGGAGCAGGTAACACCGGCAATTCGCAAGGCGCTCACCTGCACTTCGAGGTCAGGCAGGGGGGCGGGTTCATCAACCCCTGGTTCGTTCTTCCGTAAGGTCAAACCTGGCAGGCTCCAGTTCTACCTGTCAGGTTTTTTGATTCCACATGAATGAAATTCAACTTGAGCGATATCTTTCCTCACTTCCCTTGGGCGCATTTCGATACTATGAATCCCTCGGCTCAACGAACGATGAAGCGCTCGTCTGGGCCTCGCAGAGTGCGCCAGATCTCTCCCTGATCCTAGCGGATGAACAAACCCGCGGACGTGGACGTTTGGATCGCATTTGGTTGACGCCGCCTCAATCCGCACTGGCGATGAGTCTGATCCTGCGACCTACGACCATCGAGCGCGCGCATCCCGCCCGGACGACAGGCCTGCTTGCACTTTCCCTGGCAGAATCTCTGCTCAAACTGGGACTCGTCCCGCAAATCAAATGGCCAAATGATGTGTTGCTGACGGGCCGCAAGGTAGCCGGCATTCTGGTTGAATCGACCTGGATAGGACCAGAGCTGGATACTCTGGTGCTTGGCATTGGCGTAAACGTGCTCAAAGCATCTGTCCCGCCCGCCGACCAGTTGTCTTTTCCGGCCACGAGTATCGAATCCGAACTGGGACGTGCCATCAACCGATTGGAATTGCTGAGGAATATCCTCCAGAGGGCCATAGATTGGCGTCCCAAGCTGGGTACAGATGCGTTCCTAAAATCCTGGGAGGGGAGTCTTGCGTATCGCGGTCAGCAGGTTCAAGTCTGGGGAGGCAGCGAAAAATCTGTTGCGGGTGAATTGCTCGGCCTGGATACGGACGGGGGACTTTGTCTGCGCGATGAGCATGGCAAATCCGTAACAGTACAGTTTGGGGAAGTGCACTTGCGCCCGCTGGCGTGATATACTTTGGCCATGTTTGATAACTTACGTAATGATGCTGAGTCATCATTCTACGAAGAAGATACCCTGCCTCCAGATGATGAATTAATAGCTCCCGCTCCTCAACGAAAATCGAGTGGCAACCCATTGGGGATGACATCAGCGCAGCGCTTTATTATCGCTGTGATGTTGATGATCGCAGTATGCACACTGGGGACAATGTGCCTGTTGCTTACAGGAAAAATCGGCATAATATAACAAAAATGGGCGCTTGAGCACCCATTTTTGTTTTCTAAGACACGGGACAAACATATTGTCCTCTTTAGTTAGAGCAACTTCTGTTGCTCTTTTTCGTTTCCATTTGCAGTAACATCTAAATCGACATCAGCACCAGCGCGCTTCAAATCGTCGGCAGAAATTCGGGCCACAGAAGCAACGTAATCCCCTTCTCTCATGCGCATTAAGTGCACACCACGCGTTGCCCGGCCAGAGATTTTCACATCATTTACTTTCAAGCGAATAGCCACACCGTGAGCCGAGATCAGGGTCAGGTGGTCTATTTGTTGCACTACACGCGCTGAAGTGATCTTTCCGACTTCTGGAATCGCTTTCTTATCAATCGTTGCAATACCCTGGGTAGCTCGCCCTTTGGCTGTATACTCTTTCAGTGGGGTTTGCTTTCCATAACCTTTTGTGGTGACAATCAGGAGCGAACCATTTGGTTGCACTTTCGTCATGGTGGTCACCTGGTCACCCTTTGCCAGACGAATCCCGTTGACACCGGCAGCCGGTCTTCCCATCGAACGGACCAATTTTTCGCTGAAGCGCAGGGCCTTGCCCATTTCAGTCACGATGATGATCTCGTCTTCGCCGGAGGTCAGGCGAGCCCAGCCCAATTCGTCGTCATCCGCCAGGGTCATAGCGATCAGGCCGGAGGGTCGCACGGATGCGAACTCTTCCAGATCCACACGTTTGATCTTGCCCTTCGCGGTCATCATAGTGCAGTAGCCATGCGCACTGAAATCCGAGACAGCGATCGTCGCTGTGATCTTCTCTCCCGGCTCTAACGCCAGAACATTGACCAATGGAATGCCCTTACTTGTACGACCTGCATCCGGGATCTGGTATACCCGTTCCGAATAGACCTTCCCGCGATCAGAGAAAAATAACATCGTATCCAGGGTGCGCGCCGAGGTAAGGGATAGGATTTCATCTTCTTCCTTGGTGGTATGCCCTTTGACGCCCACCCCACCGCGTCCTTGAGAACGAAATGCCTTGGCAACCACGCGCTTGATGTAACCACGCTCAGTCAGGCTGATGAGTACGGCTTCATCCTGTACCATATCCTCGATGCGCAGCTCATCGGTCGCATCAACAGCAATGTGGGTGCGACGCTCGTCACCATATTTCTCAGCCAGTCCTTCCAGATCGGCTTTGATCAACGCCAGAATTTTCTTTGGGCTCGCAAGCAGGTCTTCGAGATAATCAATCTCCGTCCGAACCTGTTTGTGCTCTTCTTCAATCTTCCAACGCTCCAGAGCTGCCAGCCGTCGTAGTTGCATATCCAAAATGGCTTGTGCCTGGATTTCCGTCAACTTGAAACGCTTGACCAGGTTTTGCTTAGCTTCGTCCGCGTCCGGTGATTCGCGGATGGTTTTTATGACCGCATCGATATTTTGCAATGCAATCAGCAACCCATCCAATATATGGATGCGCGCTCGCGCTTTCGCCAATTCATAATTTGAACGTCGTACGATAACGGTTTGACGATGTTCAATGAAGATCATCAGCGAGCGCTTTAGGGGAAGCAGACGCGGTTCCCCATCCACCAAGGCCAGCATCTGCACACCAAACGTCGATTGCAGCATTGTGTACTTATAGAGTTGGTTCAGCACCCTCTTAGGCTGCGCGCCCCGTTTGAGTTCGATCACAATACTCATACCACGCTGATCAGATTCGTCGCGTAAATCAGATATCATACCGATTTTGCCGCTACGGGCGTGATCTGCAATGCGCTCGATCAGAGTGGTCTTGTTGACCTGGTATGGAATCTCAGTGATCACAATCTGGTAACGATTGTTCTTCGCTTCTTCAATGTGAGCCTGTCCGCGTACGACGACACGCCCTTTACCGGTTGCATATGCAGATTCAATTCCATCGCGGCCAACAATAATGCCGCCAGTTGCGAAATCCGGACCGGGAACGCGATTCATCAATTCTTCCAGAGGAATGTCATCAACCTTATCGTAGTTATCGATCAGATAGCTGAGTGCACTCACCAGTTCGCGCAGATTGTGCGAAGGGATGTTAGTCGCCATCCCTACCGCAATACCCGATGTTCCGTTAAGTAACAAATTGGGAAGACGAGCAGGTAAAACAGTTGGTTCTTCAAGCGAATCGTCAAAGTTGGGCGCAAAGTCTACTGTATCTTTGTCAATATCGGCCAACATATCTTCAGCTATTTTATGCAAGCGCGCTTCGGTGTAACGCATGGCTGCCGGAGAATCACCATCGATGGATCCAAAGTTCCCCTGTCCATCCACCAACATGTAGCGCAAGGAAAAATCCTGCGCCATACGTGCCATGGATTCATAGACCGCCGAGTCGCCATGCGGGTGATATTTACCCAGCACTTCTCCGACAATACGAGCTGACTTTTTAAACGAACCTGTCGATCGGATGCCCATATCGTGCATGGCATATAAGATGCGCCGATGAACAGGTTTGAGACCATCCCGGGCATCAGGCAAAGCACGCGCAACGATTACGCTCATGGCGTAATCGAGATACGCTTCTCGCATTTGTGCATCAATGTCTACTTGATGAATAGTACCGATTTCCATAAATTTTCCTGCTTTTCAGTATAAAATTAGCCAAGCAGCATAAAAAGACACGAAGACCGTTTCGCAATGACTTCGCGCCTTCTTAATTAGATGAAAGACCTGCTGCTGAATAGCTAAATTATACCACCTGACCCCCTCAAATACAGCCGTCTTTTCAGGGTTTGCCCTCTGAAAAGGAACCAAAAAAAACCCGCATTCCAGCGGGTTTTTTTGTGTGCCGAAGGAGGGATTTGAACCCTCACTCCCTAATGGGAACTACGCCCTGAACGTAGCGCGTCTGCCAGTTCCGCCACTTCGGCCGGCGGAGTGTATTTTATCTCAAATGACTGTTTTGTCAACCACCGTATTAGAACTTACACAATTAAGCTTGGAGAAGCTCGAAAATTAGAGTGGGTACGCATCGCTCACACGAACCCATTTTCGGGAACCTCCCGGAAACCATGCGCGTCTTATTAAGGAATCTATTCAACCCAAAACTGGTTGTAAAACCGACAAACTATATATAAGCATTTGTACTAAAAAGGAAACCGACTCTTTGGTTAACAAATCCCCTATCAATATTTGCAAACCTGTAAAGAATAGTACTTTCGGATTTGTTAGGATTTGAAACCTTTTCGCTTTGAAATCGTTATGTTTAAAAGAAAGGAGGCAGCCATGTACATCCTGACAGCTGTTGTCGCAGTCTTGCTCATCGTTCTGGCTGGGGCGGAATTGTTCCTGTCCCAATTCAACGCAGACGAACTGAGCAACATGGGTGTTGAGAAACCATGACCGATACAGACACTCATACCCCATAAAGCCCGGCGGATACCGCACAATCCAGCCGGGCACTTTTTATTTTCGGTCTTCTCCATTTACATGCTACATGTAATTTCAAAAATATCAACCTACCGACCGTTCGGTCGTTTTTTTTAATTTTAAGTTATAATGGTGAAAATCCCCCCTATGGAGCCTCTACGTGGACTTTTCCCTTTCCGAAGAACATTTGATGGCACAAAAAATGGTGCGCGACTTTGCTCAGAAAGAAGTTGCCCCCGTTATAAAAGAGTTTGATCGCAATCAAGAGCCCATCCCTTGGGTGCTGGATCGTATGGGCGAACTTGGCATTCTTGGGGTTTGTATGCCCGTCAAATATGGCGGACAGGGCATGGACTATATCTCGCTTGGCCTGGCCTGCGAGGAACTCGAAGCCGTGGACACTACCCTGCGTGTGATCATGTCGGTTCACACAGGCTTGTGCGGGATGACCATCTTCCAGTGGGGCACGGAGGAGCAGAAGCAGAAGTTCCTCGTGCCGCTGGCGAAGGGCGAAAAGATCGGTTGCGGCGCGTTCACGGAACCCGGCATGGGCTCGGATGTGGCCTCTATGCGCACGCAGGCCAAACACCAGAGCGATGCGTACATCCTGAACGGCGAGAAGATGTGGATTTCACTGGCTTCAAAAGCGGATTATGCACTGGTCACCGCCGTCACAAACCCGGACGCGGAGAGACCTTCGCGACGATTGTCCTGCTTCGTGGTGGACCTGAACTCGAAAGGTGTCACACGCGATGACTTACACGGAAAACTGGGCGTACGCGCCGGCTCGACCGGCTGGATCAACTTTCAGGACGTGGAAGTCCCGGCGGAGAACCGTATCGGCGAGGAAGGCGAAGGCTTCAAGATCACGATGACGGCTTTCGACAGCGGACGTTATACCGTTGGCTCCGGCGCGACCGGGCTGGTACGCGCCTCACTGGAGGCTAGCGTAAAATATGCTAAAGAGCGGGAAGCCTTTGGTCAGTCGATCTCTGAATTCCAGATGATCCAGCAGAAAATAGCCAAGATGGCGCAGGATTATGAGATAGCACGTCTGTTGTATCTGCAGGTTGGCTGGATGAAGAACAAGGGCCAGCGCAGCACCTTGCAGACATCTTACTGCAAAAAGTTTGCCACCGAAGCCTCATTCGAGGCTGCCAATGAGGCTATCCAGATCCATGGCGCTTACGGCTTCAGCGACGAGTACGACGTGGAACGTTACCTGCGTAACAGCCGCGGAGCCATTATCTACGAAGGCTCCAGCGAAGTGCAGAATATCATCCAGGCCGGGTATGCGCTCGGCGAGCGGGAAGACAGGCCGTTGCGCTGCGAGATGCCCGCCTATGATGAGGAAGAGTGGCAATCTTAGTCCTGGCCAGGAGGCTGCAGGCCGACAAAGCAAGCTCCAGTTAAACGTTTGAGGAGAACGCTGCGCCCCTGCGGAACTCGTAATGACAAACCATATTGAAATGAAATAATCAATGACCGAAATCGAACCTTTATACACTCAAATCCAAAAAATCATTCAAACGATGGTTGGGACGATTATTCTGGAAGATCCGAAGGGTTTTCCCCGGGAAAAATCCAACCTGTACCATCTCAGCAAGAATGGCGAGATGCTCTGGCAAGCTGAAAAACCTGAACCGGCCGGCTTGTATAACCGTGTCATGTTGAATACGGACGGCAACACGCTCTCAGCCTATACGGTCACCGGGCAGGCCTGCGAGATCGATCTGGTGAATGGCAATTTGATCAGTCATGTAAAGCTTATGTGACCAGGAGCGCTTTCTTAGGATCAAAAAGCACTCTTTACAACCTTCGTATTTATTGTAAATATTCAAATATATAACACTCTCTATACCACAAGGAGGAAGACTTGAAAATCGTAGCCTGTATCAAACAAGTCCCTGACTCCGCGGCCAAAGTCGTCGCTGAGGATGGGCAAGTCTCCTGGGGCGATGCGCCGCTGGTCATCAACCCCTGGGACGAGTTCGCCGTTGAGGCGGCGCTCCAGCAAAAGGAAGCACACGGCGGTGAAGTGATCGCCGTCAGCATGGGCAATGAAGATTCCAAGGAGGCGCTAAAGCACGCGCTCGCCATGGGTTGTGACTCGGCCATCCTGATTTCCGATGATGCTCTGGCTGGTATCGACACGGGCGGCACCGCCCGCGTGCTGGCCGCCGCCATCCAGAAGGTTGGCGATGTAGACATGGCCTTCTTTGGCCGCCAAGCCATCGACGGCGATGCTGGCATCACCCCTGCCCAGACCGCACGCGTGCTCGGATGGCCGATGCTCGGCTTAGCGGCCACCATCGAAGTTGAGGGCGGAAAAGCCAAGATCGAGCGTTCCATCGAAGAGGGACGCCAAATCGTCAGCGCCGACATGCCGGCCGTGTTCAGCGTGGTCAAAGACTTTGGCGAGCCGCGTTACCCTTCCTTCATGGGCATCCGCAAGGCTTCCCGCGCCGAAATCCCGGCCTGGTCGCTGGCCGACCTGGGCATCGAGGCTCCCACCCCGGTCATCGAATGGCCTGAACTGATGAACCCTCCCAGTCGCGAAATCACCTCCGAGATCATTGAAGGCGGCAGCCCTGAAGAGATCGCTGAAAAACTGGCCGACAAAATCATTGGGGAGAAAGTGCTATGAAAATCTTCGTTTATATCGACCACTTCAAAGGCGAGCCCCTGCCCGCCTCCTGGGAAGCCATCGGCGTCGGAAAGACGCTCGGAAACGTGACCGCCCTGGTGTTCGGATCGGGCGTTGAAGCGGTAGCAAATTCCGCCTTCGAGTATGGTGCGGATGAAGTCCTGCTGACAGATGACGCCGCTTTAGAGGACTTCCGCGCTGAGGCCTTCGCCTCCACCTTGTCTGCGGTCGCATCTTCCCAAAGCCCTGACCTGATCCTGTTCCCAACCACGACTCGTGGCCGAGAGCTGGCCGGCATGGCCGCTATCGACCTTAATACGGGCGTGCTGGTAGATGTCATCGATCTAGAAGCGGACGGCGACAAGGTTGTAGCTACCCGACCGATCTACGCGGGCAAACTGCTTGAGAAGACGGTCTGCAACGCCAAACCGCAACTGGTCACTTTGCGCGGGCGCGCCTTCCCAAAGCCCGAACAGAATGAGGGCGCATCCGGCACGATCACCAAAGTGGAGGCAGTGACCGAAGCCAAGACCGAAGTCGAAGGCTACAACACCGGTGAAGGCGGCGTTTCGCTGACAGACGCGGGCGTGATCGTCTCCGGTGGTCGTGGTACCTCCAACAACCCCGAACTAACTCCACCTGATGGTATGGATGAGAAAGAAGCCGAGATTTGGAAAGCACAGCAAGGCTTCGAAATGGTTGGCGAGTTAGCCAAAGTATTGGGCGGCGCAATGGGCGCTTCCCGTGCGGCGGTGGACGCGGGCTATATCCCCTACAACCACCAGGTCGGTCAGACAGGTAAAGTCGTCAGCCCTGACCTGTACATCGCTTGCGGCATCTCTGGCGCCATCCAGCACCTGGCTGGCATGCGCACCAGCAAGGTCATCGTGGCGATCAACAAGGATCCCGATGCACCCATATTCAAGCTGGCGCGCTACGGCGTGATCGGCGACATGCACAAGGTTGTCCCAGCGCTGACTGAGGCATTCAAGAAGAAGTTGGGGAAGTAAATAATAATGACCTTGCAAAGGTTTCGAAACCTTTGCAAGGTTTTCGTATGAAAAGTTGACTTCCGAAGTCTAAGAGACTTCGGAAGTCTTTATTTTAGTGATGACTGACAGACCCAAAGGCGTGTTCGTAAACCAACATGGCATAGTAGCGCCAGGGGAATTCGGCATTGTAGGCAATTGGCTGAACATCTTCATGAGAGGATTCACTCTTCAAGTTCTCATCCAGAAAGTCCAGCATTTGCGCCCAGGCTTCACCCTGCACGCCGCCCGCGCGGATTGATTCCATATCTGTTACAAAGGCATGCGGCTGTCCATCATACACTGTGATTTCATGCGAAACGCCGGCGTCCTGCAACCCTTCTTCAAAAGCGTTCACATCCTCCAATGAAATGGATTGATCCGCGCCGCCGAAGATTCCCAGCACAGGGCCGGGGAGGTTCTTCAACACATTCGGATCGGTTTCCGGAGAGCCGTAAAAGACCACCGTCGCAGCCAGTTCATTGTTGTGCAGGCTGTACAGCAAGGATGTGCGACCGCCGTAGCAAAATCCAGCGATGGCGATGCGGTCGCCTGCTACTTCCGGCTGTGATTCGAGCCAGGCGTAGACCGAATCCAGGTCCGCATTTACAGTCTCCTGTTTGGTACTGATCACTTGATAAATCGCGCTCGGGATCCAGGA
>JBAVJG010000291.1:0-1519 GCA_049687655.1 Anaerolineales bacterium
AGTCTATCCCCCGGCCACGGTCCCGTTAGCACCCATGATGCGTGAACTGACCCACAGCCAGGTCGACGTGCTGCTCGATGATCCGGATCGCTTACACACATTGGATAGCGGTGAATTTCGCGAGGACATGGATTAGCGTGCCCACAGATCTGAAAGCCAAACCAATGAGCGCCTCCAAGATAAGCATCGCCCAGTTGATGCAGCCTGAGCATGCCAACAATCTGGGCAACGTGCACGGTGGTTGGGTCATGAAACTGGTAGATGAAGCCGGCGCGCTGGCCTGCATGCGGCATGCCCAGCGACGGGTAGTCACTGTTGCCATCGACCAGATGGTCTTCCGTCAGCCCATCCGCATCGGCGATCTGGTCATTTTGAACGCGGAAGTGACCTACGCCGGAAAGACCTCCATGGAGGCTGAAGTGCAGGTCACGGCCGAGAATCCTGTCACTGGGGAACAGACACATACCAACACCGCTTATCTGGTTTATGTGGCTCTTGACAGAAACGGAGATCCTGCCCCCATCCCTTCTCTGTTCGCCGAAACGGACGAAGAGAAAAGGCGTATGCAGCAGGCCCGCGGGAGACAAAAACACCGATTGGCACAAAATAACAATGACTGAAAAGCCTTTAGAAACCGAGAATACCCCAAGCGATTCGACCCTACCTGAACAGGGCGGGACAACTTCCGATACCTTCCGCTCTCTGCGCGAATTGATCGATTACGTCTCAGGCAAAACCCTGCGTGACCTGCCTCAGGAAGACAGCGGGCTGGCCGAGCCTTTGCCCTTCCCCTTCCTGGCCATCGTCGGGCAGCGCGAGATGAAACTGGCGCTCCTGCTGGGACTGGTCAACCCGAACCTGGGCGGCATCCTGCTGATCGGTCCGCGCGGTACGGCCAAGACCACCGCCGTTCGCAGCCTGCTGGACCTGCTCCCGCAGGTGGAGCGCAGCACCTGTCACTACGGCTGCCTGCCAGAAGACGTCGAGACCGGCGGCATCACTGCCATCTGCCCGGACTGCGCCGAGAAATATGCCGCAGGCGAACCACTGACCACCTCCGACCGCGCGCGCCTGGTGGAACTGCCGCTCAATTCCCGCCTGGAAGATGTGGTTGGCGGCATCAACGAACGCGCCGCCGTCGAGCACGAGCGTATGCGTATCCGGCGCGGCATCCTGGCCCAGGCCGACCGCAATCTGCTCTACATCGATGAAGTCAACATGCTGGGCGATGAGATCGTGGATGCCATTCTGGATGCGGCTGCGCAGGGCACCTACACCGTCCGGCGCGGACCCATATCGGCCACCTATCGCGCCCGCTTCCTGCTGATCGGCTCGATGAACCCCGAGGAGGGACGCCTGCGCCCGCAAATCCTGGACCGCTTTGGCTTGCGTGTCATCGTACAGGGATTGGAGAAGCAGTCCGAACGCCTCGAAGCCTACCGCCGCGTACAAGCCTATTTCACCAACCCGCGCCAGATGATCGCCCAGTTTGCGGATGAAATCCAGGCTGCCAAGGAAG
>JBAVJG010000292.1:0-11485 GCA_049687655.1 Anaerolineales bacterium
GTCCAGCGATCCTGGTTCCAGCCCTGCCCGACGATCCATGTGCCGGGTTCGGCCCGTGTGGCAGCATCTTTTACGCGGCTTAACACCTCATCGAGCGAGGTGGCATCTTCCAACATAAGACCCTGCAGCAGCAGTGCCCATTCATAAAAGTGTATGTGGCTGTCGGTGAGTCCCGGTAAGACGCGGCGGCCTTCCAGATTTACAATTTTTGTATTGGAAGAACCCAGAGCTTGAATATCAGCATCATCGCCCACGGCCAGGATTTTGCCATCTCGCATTGCGATGGCGCTGGCCTGGGGGATTTGAGAATCTTGTGTGTGCAATATACCGTTGTAAAGAATAAGGTCAGGCAAGGTATGCTCCTATTTAAATTCATTATACTTTTGTGAGTTGAACAATTTTATTGAACCGTCAAGTGCGCAATACCGCCTGGAGACGCGTATCTATTCATTCTTAAGCGAAGCAACGATGGGCTGGGATGGAGGCGGATTTCGTCTACGCCTGAATTAAAAACCCTTCGGGGAACGGGTCTTCTGGCGTGAAAACGAAGTGCTGCAGGCCGGTGATGTGCGCGGCTCCGCTGATCTCAGGGATGATGGCCGGTAGATTTTCACCGGTTTCCGAATCCTTTATCGAAGATTCGCTCACGATGCGAGCGTCGAAGGTTGTTCCCAGCAAGCCCTCGTTGACGAACGGCTCCCCGACGTCCAGCTGCTCCCGCTTATGGAGCAAAGCCAACTTTGCGCAGGTGCCGGTGCCGCATGGCGAACGGTCGACGTGTCCTTCGCCCAGGACGACAAAATTCTTACCGCGCCCCTCTTTGTGACCGCGGGGATCGAAGAACTCGACCACGTCAATCGTGTTGATGTACTCTCTCTGGGGGTGCTGCACCTCTAACTGCGCATTTCCTGCCTCGATAATATCCATCCCTAAGCGTGCCAATTGGGGGGCATTCTCGACCGTCAGGTCCAGATCGATTTGATCGGCAGAGACCATCACAAAAAAACCGCCAGTAAAAGACACATCAACCCGGATGCTTCCCAGATTGGGTACTTGCAAGGGTTGATCGAGAAGAAAAGCGAAAGCGATTTCGGGACGGATCGCAACTGACTCGACCCGGAACCTGCGACCGTCTGAAGCAGTATTTTCGTGCACCTGGGCAACCGTCTCCCACGAACCGGACGGTGTATCAACCACCACGCGCGTTTCCGGGAGTTCGGCTTCCAGCATCCCTAGCTCGATCATCGCGCTGACGGCGGCAATGGTGGCATGTCCGCACAGGTATGGATAGCGGCGGGCATCCATGTACACAAGGCCGAAGGCAGCTTCTTTATTTTCCGGTTCAACCAGAATGGACGCGAACATATCGCGATGTCCACGAGGCTCCCGGGTGGTAAGCAATCGGATTTGGTCTAGATTTTCAGACAGATACAAGCGCTTGTCGTTAGTAGTCTGCCCGGAAATAGGAGGCAATCCACTCACCACCAACCGGGCCGGTTCGCCGCCGACATGTGAATCGATACATAGCAGCGTATCACCAAAAGCCCGATGGAACGCAGCTTCGTAGTTTGTTTTGATCATATTATCAATATCAATCCCACAGGGCTTTTTTTAGATCGGTGAACTCCTCCGCGCGGCCATCCACCCTGTTGCGGCCTAATTCCAACACATACACATAATCCGCGATCTTGAGCGCCTGGCGGATTTCCTGATCGACGAGGATGATTGTCAAGCCATCCCGGTCGCGCAAATCTACCAGCATCTGATAGACCTCGGCTGACAGCATTTTGGCCAACCCCGCGGTCGGTTCGTCAACGAGAATGACTTTAGGATCGGTCATCAATGTGCGGCCTACCTCGACCATGCGCTGCATGCCGCCTGATAGCAAACCGGCATCATCATTCTTTCGGTCACGCAACATCGGGAAACGCTTGTAATTCTCTTCTACCTTTTCTTCCACGCGTTCTTTGTCCTGACGGAATGTCCAGGCACCGAGTTCCAGGTTGTCTTCCACTGACATGAACGGGAACACACTGGAGTGCTGGGGGATATAGGAAATCCCTTGCGTGATCAATTGATGTGACGGGATGCCAGTGATCTCTTTTCCATCCAACAATATTTGCCCGGCGCGCGGTTTAAGGAATCCATAGATTGCCTTCAAAAGCGTGGATTTTCCAACGCCATTTGCGCCAAGTACCGTTACGATTTGGGCCTCTTCTGCTTTCAGAGAAACTCCCTGGAGGATGTCGAGGTCTTTGTAATAGCCTACATACATATCTTTTATCTCAATCATCTTCATCTTCTCCCAGGTATGCCTCGATCACGCGCGGATCTTCTTTGACGATCTCCGGTTTTCCGTCGGCTAACACCTCTCCAAAATTGAGTACCACCAATCGTTTGCTGAGCGTAAAAATGGACGACATATCGTGGCTGATGATGATGAATGATTTTCCCTGTGCATGAACCGTATGAATGTACTCGAAAATTGTTTCCATCAATTTCGGATGCACACCTGCAAACGGTTCATCCAAAAGAAGAATGTCAGGATCAGTCATCAACAATTGGGCCAATTCCAACAGTTTTTGCTGTCCACCGGATAAGCTGCGAGCATAATCATTTCTCAAATGATTTATGGCCAGTAAATTCAACACCTCACGAGCTCTTTCTATTTCTTCAGCCCGGTTCGCTTCCGCTGAGACTGCCAGAGCAGGGACAAGCATATTTTCCATAACGGTCATCCGGCGGAACGCGCGCGTCACCTGGAAAGTGCGTCCGATGCCTCGCTTGGTAACTTCATTAGGTTTCAACTTCGTAATGTCTTCGCCATTGAGAGTTAACTTCCCTTTGGTTGGCTTGTAGAACCCGGTAATGGTATTGACAAAAGTAGTTTTCCCGGCGCCGTTCGGGCCGATGACGCCAATCAGTTCATTGTCCTCGATCGACAAAGAAATATCGTTCAGCGCTTGAATACCGCCGAAATGTTTCGTTATGCCTCGGATATCAAGCTTCATCAGATGCCTCCTCTGCAATCGCGTGAGGGTCTTTGTCTCTTAACTCCGCTTTAGGGGCTGTTCCAAGCATGCGTTGGATCAATGGAGCGATCAAGCCGTCCCTTGCAAAACGCAGGGTAAGTATCAGCATGCCGCCAAAGATCACCAGACGCCAGGCTCCAAACTCACGCAACGCCTCCAGGCTGACCTGGATGATGACACCGCCGATTGCAGCAGCGATCAAACTCTCTACCCCACCGACAATCGCCATCGCGATGACCAATCCCATCTGGGGGATGATCATGATGTTGGGCGTCAATAATGTAATGTAGTGGGCGAAGAAACCACCCGCTAACCCGGCAAACATGCTGGTAACCACAAAAGTCAGTACTTTGTAGCGTACTACATCCACGCCCCTGGCGGCAGCAGCTTCCTCGTCCTCGCGGATAGCGCGCAAGAACAAGCCAACGCGGGAATTCGCTATCCAGTACATAAGGATCAGGCAAACTACCAGTAAAGCCAGCATGATGTAGTAATAAGGCACCCGAGAGATGATATCCTCTCCTAAGAGTGGCACAACACTCAAACCCTGGTCACCGCGGGTGATATCCGACTCGCCATTGAGTATCATACGCAGAATCTCTGAGAAAGCGATCGTAAACAAGGCCAGATATGAGGCTTTGAAACGCAAAACCAGGGCCCCGATTGCCAGTCCCATCAAACCAGCCATAATCGTTCCGAGGATGATGCCAATCAATGGCGAAGTATTGAAGTATCTTCCCAGCAACCCCGTTGTGTAAGCGCCAATTGCCATAAAAGCCATATGACCAAACGAAAACTGACCGGCATAACCCGCCAGAAGCGCCCAACTGGAAGCCAACAGGGCGTAAAAATAGGCGATGATGACCACATGTAGCCAGTAGGTTTCCAAAAAGAGCGGTATCAGCAGGGCGACCAGCAGGAGAAGGCCCGCCAGAATCCATTCGACAGGGAATGCAAAAAGACGTTTGCCTTTCATGATTCCCTCCTACCAAAGAATCCTGTCGGTTTGAAGAGCAATACCAGCGCGAAGATGATCAATCCAAAGGAAGTCTTGTAAGTCAATCCGCGGCTGGGATCGGGGAAATACCCGGCGCCCAGACTTTCCACCACACCGATCAAAACGCCCCCCAGGATGCTACCGGGGATCGAACCCATACCTCCTAACACGATGATCACATATGAACGGATGGACGGTACCGCACCGACATTGGGAACGATAGAGAAACTCGGTGCTAATAAAGCTCCGGCAACGGCAGCCAACCCCACGCCAAGAGCGAACGCGATAGTGTTCATCCGCAAGGGGTTGATGCCCACGACAGCAGCCGCATCCTTGTTCTGGCTGACTGCCTGCAAGGCTTTGCCTATCCAGGTTTTGTTGATGAGCAAGAGCAATAATGCCAGTAAAGCCAGGGATAACACGCTGGCAGTAAGTCGGTCGGCACTGACTCTGACGATACCCAAATTGACAGAGCCTTCAAAAAATGATGCTGGTCGGTGTGGATAAGGTCCAAAAAGGGCCAGGGCTAAATTTTGCAAAAAGAAAGATAAGCCAAAAGTTATCAGAACAGCATATTCAGGCGGACGTTCGATCCGACCCAGGTGCATGGGACGCAGGAAAAAGTATTCAAAGACCAGGCCGATCACTGAAACGAGCAAGCCGCTTAAAAGTACAGCGATGAACGGGTTGAGGCCGGTGAGCAATGTCAGAAGAAAGTATGAGAAATACCCGCCCAGCATGTAGAATTCGCCATGCGCAAAGTTGATCACATTGAGGATCGAAAAAATGAGCGTCAATCCCAACGCCATGAGCGCATAGATGATTCCTATGATCAACCCGGTTGTAGTCAGTGCTAGGAAATAATCCATTGGGTTTCCTCCAATCGAGAAATTGTTTTTTGAAGGTTGAAAAAAAATATCTTCCGGCTTTCTAACCGGAAGATATTTTTTGGGATTATTTACGGTGAAGTGTAAACAGGCCCATTAGCACGCGCAAGTGGGAAGACCACGGGGGCATCACCAGCAGCCTGATCTACTTCCGTGTATTGAATGATGTAAGTATTAGGCGTTGGCCATTGGTGCCACATCCAGCCGGGTTGATCATCAGGTACAGGATTATCTGAAGTGTATTCGAACCAGAAATCACCCATCACCCCTGTGTACTCAATGTTCTCTAAGGCTTCGATGATGGCCTGCGGATCGGTTGAGCCAGCTTGCTCAATAGCATTTAGCAGTAAGTAAGTGCCATCATAGGCAGCCATTGCTGAACCACCTGGAGCCTGCTTGTAGCGCTCTTCATAGTTGGCCGTGAAGGTTCCGGTTTTTTCATTCCAGAGCGATTCGGGTAAACCAACATAGGTGAAGAAGGCATATTGCCCGCAGTCGCCGACATTCTCCCAAAATTCAGGGTATTGAGAATCAACACTGGCATAGTAAGCTGTTTCAGCGGTCGGAGCCAGCCCTAAGTCACAGGCCTGACGCAGCATACGACTGTTTCCGATACCAGTGATCACACCAGCCAACATATCCGGCGGATCTTGCTGGATGCGTTGCAGGATAGGTGTGAAGTCTTCGGTATCCGCATCTGCAAAATAGACCTCTACGTCTGTGATTCCCTTGTCTGCCAATTGCTCAACCCAGGCATCTGACTGCAAGTGACCATAGTCCGAATCCTCGACTACAAAAACAATCTTTTCCCAACCGACTTCTGCAATGTAGTTGACAGCAATACTGCTGTAGAAATCAATCGACGGCGCAATACGGAAAATTTCAGGATAACCGCTCGAAGTGATCTCATCTGCCCAGGTTTCAGCCTGCACGAAGGGGACTCCGTATTTATGAGCTACTTCGATCTCGGTCAATCCGACACCGCTGTGATACTCGCCGGTGAGAGCCACAACTTTATTCTGTGTGATCAGTCTTTCAACAACAGCCGTACCACGTTCAGGCAACCCTTCTGTATCCCCAAAAATAAGTTCTACCTGTTTTCCAAGTACCCCACCAGCATCATTGATTTCATCAACTGCCATCTCCGTGGCATTGCGCATTTCTGTCCCGGCCTGGAATGAGCCTGGAGCCGAGAGCGGTCCAACCCCACCGATCAAAATTGTATCTCCCTCAGGCATTGCTCCAGCAGGTTCCTCTTCCATTGCTGCAGGTGCTTCCGCAGTAACGACAACTTCCTGGGTTACTACTACAGTCTCTACGACTGTTTCTGGAGCTTGTGGAGCGCAGCTGGCGATTAGCACCATTGCCATGAGTATGGTGACCACTCCGAACAATCTATTTCTATTAAACATGCTTCCTCCTTCGATTATTTTTCTCTTTTATGACTTATATGGCTAAATTGAATTCTATTTCTCTAATAACAGCCTCCTTTCTAAAAGGTATGTGTTATTCATCTCCCATCTCAAAGATAAGTTCAGCTAGATTGTTCCAGGCTTCTTCCACTGCTTCGGTAGCGACTTGACTGGACAATTCACCGTCACCAGCTTCAAGAGCTTCTAAGAGACGCGTATGCTGATATCGATCACGCTTGCCCCATTTGAGACGCGTTTCCAAACCGATTTCCATTTGCATGGTTTGACTGTAGAGCATTAGCGGGTCAATCCAATCTAATATTTTGTTGAGGGTGCGAATAAGGAATCGGCGTTGACTGGCTTCAATAAATACCTCATGGAACAATCTGTTTGCTTCTCGTGCTTTGGGGATCGATTCCGGATCATTGGTTACGATTGTCTCGGGGAGAGTATCCCGCATTTTTTGTAAAGCCTCAGTTGAAATATTGCTTGCAGCGCTTTTTGCGGCTAGCCCTTCTAGGACAGCACGCATTGCATATATATCTTCTAATTCATCAGGGGATAGCCTGGCGACATGAACCCCTTTGTAGGGGATACGATTTGCCAAGCCCTCGCCAACAAGTTTGTTGAGTGCATCTCTGACGGTAACCTGACTTACATTAAGTTCATCTGCCAGGCTTTCCTGGCGAAGCCATTCGCCTGGTTCGAGTTCACCCTCGAGTATCGCTTTTCGTAGTGCACGAAAAACGCTTTCGGCAAGGCTTTCTCTGGTACGTTGTAATACAATTGGTTTTCGATTAGGCATTTTCAATTTTGGATTTTATTGAGATTTACGCAACTTGCCCCCATTTTCTATGCATTTTCAATTCAAGTGCGCACCCCTATAATTAACGATTATCGATAATCGTTAATTTACTTTATCAAATTAAATCTGCTTTGTCAACAATCCGAAGTAAATATTTCAAAGCTCGAATGTTATGTAAGAGAATATAAGTAGTTGAAATATCATTTTTCAAAGGGAAAATTGAGCATTTTTCACCCTTATGGTTAAGATGTAAAAAAAGCATAAAAAAGATAGCAGATGTGTCAGGTGATTTTTAGGCAAACCACGAAGACTCGCACTCCGGTTAGTATTGATGGCAAAAATATAGCATTGGTCAATAATAGCTTACGGCCTCAACAATTTGTCAATACAGGACTTACGCAAAAGAATAGGAGTACCCCGAAAATAAGGGGGCGTCTGGTCTTGCCCCACGCTCAACGACTCTTGCAAGGACTCGGTCAACTCCGCAAAGCCTTTGATGTCCGCAAACAGAGCGGTTCCGCTCGCGCGGCCGGGGAGAGATTCTCCAGGTGTCAAAGCGCGCAGTTTATCTTGTGAGAGGTAGAGAGTCAGGGTATTGGATTGTTTTGTGCAGCCGGTGAAAAGAAACGATAGAGTATTATGCCGTTAAAAGATTTGATTTGTCTCAATTTCGCAGCACCTGTACTCACCGCACACCTCGCCGGTGGTTCGGTGCCGCGGGTGCTCTGTACAGACTGCATGCGATGGCCTCATCTTGGAAGAAGTGAATGTTGCGATACAATAAAACGCCGCTGACAAGAAATGATGCTCATTGCAAATGCTTAAAATCAGTCATTTGGTAAGGAAGTAAAAAAATGAATTACAACTTTGACAACATCACCAACCGTCGCTCCTCAAACTCCATCAAATGGACTGTATATCCTACTGATGTATTGCCCCTGTGGGTAGCGGATATGGACTTTCAGACTCCCCAGCCCATTCTAGACGCTCTGCATACTGCGCTCGAGCATGGGGTACTGGGTTATGAGATTCCTTCTCGATCCTTGTTAGAATCCGTTGCCGCCCGCATGGAAACATTGTACGGCTGGAAGTTCGACCCGGAGATGGTAATAGCTACCCCCGGCATCGTCAGCGGGTTCAATGCTGCAGCCCGTGCGGTTTGCAAAACGGGCGATGGGATTCTGATGCAGCCGCCGGTCTACTTTCCGTTTTTACGTGTGCATGAGAACCTGGGTCTCACCCGGCAGTTTGCTCCCCTTGACCGGTTAACAGACGAGGCGATCGTCCGGTACGAGATCGACTTCGATGGTTTTGAAGCAGCTATGGGGTCGGAAGATGTGGATACGAGCATGTTCCTGTTCTGTAATCCCCATAATCCGACCGGTAATGCTTTTTCGAAAGATGAATTGTCCCGTCTGGCTGAAATTTGTTTACACAATGATGTCATCATCTGCTCGGACGAAATCCACAGCGAGCTATTACTCGGCAAAACGCAACACACCCCGATGGCTACATTGTCCCCCGAGATTGCAGATCGGACCATCACCCTGGTTGCACCCAGCAAGACCTTCAATACTGCCGGATTGTTCTGTGGTTTTGCAATTATTCCCAACCCGGAATTACGCGAGCGGTACCAGAAATCCGTGGAGCAAATGACACTGCACGTCAACAGCCTGGGACAGATTGCCGCACAAGCGGCCTTTTCCGGTGTCTGCGACGATTGGCTTGAAGAAGTGCTCGCCTATATGACTGCCAATCGGGATTTTATGGTCAATTATGTGCAGGAGAACCTGCCGAATATCCGCACCACCGTGCCGGATGCCACTTATCTGGCCTGGCTGGATTGCAATCCGTTGCTTGAATCAGGGCAAATCGAAGGGTCGCCTTTTGACTTCTTCCTGAATGAAGCCAAAGTCGCTTTGAGCGATGGCGCCCAGTTTGGCCCTGGTGGTGATGGATTTGTGCGTCTGAACTTTGCCTGCCCGCGCAGTTTGTTGGAAGAAGCATTGATAAAAATGAAAGATTCTTTAACCTTATTGTGACCAAGCGATGTTTTTAGAGCTAGTGAGGAGCTTAAATGAGTGAAAATCTGAATTACGATGCTGTACAGGAATTTTTGATCGACCTCGTCCCCGCGCGAGAACCTGAAATGCAAGCCATGGAAAAGTATGCGGAGGAGCACAATTTTCCCATCATTGGCCCGGCGGCAGGCTACAATTGTTATCAGATCGCACGCATGATCCGGGCCAGATCCGTCTTCGAAATGGGGTCCGGATACGGCTACTCCACGGCCTGGTTCGCCAGAGCGGTACAGGAGACTTGTGCCGAGGATAGGCGCAACGGGGATGGAGTGGTGCATCACACCGTCTGGGACGAAAAACTCTCCAAAATGGCAGCAAACCATTTGTCCCGGTTAGGATTCGACAGGCTGGTCGAGTATCACATCGCTGAAGCGGTGGAAACACTCAGCAATATGCCCGGTCCGTTCGACCTGATCTTCAACGACATCGATAAAGAAGCCTATCCGGACTCGTTGCCGGTTATCAAGGGGAAGCTGCGATCGGGCGGTGTGTTGATCGTCGATAACATCCTGTGGAGCGGTCGTGTTTTTGATATGGACGACAAATCTGCCTCCACAGAATCCATTCGTGAGTTCACCCGCCTCATCACCAACGACCCCGATTGGATCACATCTCTTGTGCCCGTACGGGACGGAATTATCATTGCCTATAAAAAATGAACCTGACAGATATCTATCAACGCAACCTGGAACCTGAGCCATGGGCTGAAGGCGAGAAAATCCCCTGGAACGATCCCGCCTTCAGTCGTCGTATGCTCAAAGAGCATCTTTCGCAAAAGCATGATGCTGCCAGCCGCCGCACAGCGAAGATCAAAAAACATGTGAATTGGATCCATAGCTTTGTGCTGGATGGAAAGCCCTCCCGTGTCCTCGACCTGGGATGTGGCCCCGGCCTGTACTCCGCGCGTCTTTCCAGGCTTGGGCATGTCACCGCTGGGATCGATTTTGGTCCCGCCTCCATAGAATACGCCGTTAAACATGCCCCTGAAAATTGTACCTACACACTGGGCGACATCCGAACAACCGACTTCGGTTCCGGATACGACCTGGTCATGCTCATTTTCGGTGAGTTCAACGTTTTTAAGCCCGAAGATGCCAGTTTGATTTTGTCGAAAGCTTACGATTCTCTCAACCCCGCAGGGAAGCTCATACTCGAAGTCACCACCTATGATGCGCTCTACGAGATAGGAAACCAGCCGGCAACCTGGTATTCTGCCGAAAATGAACTCTTCGCCGACGAACCATACCTGTGCCTGATGGAATCCTTCTGGGATGACGAGCTATCGGTCGCTATCGAACGTTACTACATCGTGGATGTCCCCAGTGGGGAGGTGACGCGTTACTCAGCCAGTTCCCAGGCTTATGAAGATGACCGACTAGAGATGATGCTAAAGGATATCGGTTTTCACAATCCGGTATTCTTCCCCTCTCTCACGGGTAAACCTGATGACCAGCGTGAGTTGAACGTCTTGTTAGCCCAAAAATGAAATTGATTGTATTCTCAGGCCTTCCCGGCACAGGCAAAACTGCTCTGGCTGAGAAAGTTGCATGTGAATTGGGTATTCCCGTCTTCGCAAAGGATTGGCTGGAAGCCACCTTGTTGCGTTGCGAGTTGGTTTCGAAAAATCAGGATAAACTTTTAGGTTCCGCTGGTTATCACCTTTTGACGGTTTTGGCAGAACGACAGTTGATGCTTGGGCAATCTGTCATCCTGGATAGCGTGGCCAGCACAAAATCCATTCGATCCTCCTGGCGAGAGCTGGCGGAAAAATATCATGCTGAATGGTCAGTCATAGAATGTACCTGTTCCGATGAAAAGGTTCATCGCGCACGTCTCTGTACCCGACAACGAGGGATACCCGGCTGGCATGAACTCGATTGGCCTGAAGTGAAACGTGTAAAAGGCAATTATCACCCCTGGGACGAGGACAGATTGATATTGGATGCCATGCATCCGTTAGAAGATAACCTCAAGCTTGTATTTGAATATTTGAGCAATCAAGGAGAATAAATTATGAAAATACTTTTCATCGGTGGGACCGGCCTGATCAGTTCAGCCTGTTCTGAATTAGCGCTACAACGCGATATGGATTTGTATATCCTCAACCGCGATGTATCGAGGAAATATCCTATTTTGACCGAAGCAAAACACCTGACCGGCGATGTCCGCGCAGACGAGGCGGGCGTTGCCGAATTGCTCGCCCCTCATCACTTCGACGTGGTCGTGGATTGGATTGCCTTCACACCCGCTGACATCGAACGCGACTTGCGC
>JBAVJG010000293.1:0-8963 GCA_049687655.1 Anaerolineales bacterium
GGGTTCAGGGAGGTGGACTTCGCCAAGCTCGGATAGCGGGAATGTGGCACCCGTGGCATAGATCTCCGGGTCACATTCACGAACAAGCGAAACGCTGCTGACACCATGCACCTGGCATTCACCGGTCTGGAAATCGATGAGGAGACCGGTATGCTCATCCAGGCCCAGGGTTGTATTTTCAACAGGGACTTCTGCACACCACTGGTTGAAACGGTCGAGACCGACGAAACAGCGGCTGGTGTCCAGGTCTACGCCGCCTTCGGCGTTGTTCCAGTGCGGGATGAAAGACAGGGTCAGGCCAAAGTCTTCGAACAGATTGAGCCCCTGCACGGCATGCACGTCTTCACCCACTTTGAAGATCTCGTAAACGGGAAGGGCCCAGGCGCCGACCGAGATCGTGGCAGCGGAGGCAAATATCAGCGTAGCGCCGAGGCGGTGCCGCGCCCGGATGATGTTCCAGGCCAGGCTGTCCTGTAATTGCCGGATAGCGTAGGTCGGGCTGCCGGGTCCCATAAAGATCATGTCGGCTGTAAGCAGAAAATCCAAAATCTCAGGGTCATCGGGGCTGAAATCGGTGCCGCGTTTGCGGGCAGGGATGACCTCGATCTGCGGTTTGTAATTCTGCAAACGAGTTTCCATGAATTCAGCCACACGCCCGGTAACCTGGGCGGAGTTCAATTCAAAACCGGCCGGGGTTTCAAGCAAGGCAATATTCAATTGTTCGGGCAGGTTACGGGCTAATGTTTCGAAGAGGCGGCCACCGGCAAGCGAAGTCTCACCGGAGCCTAGGAATGCAATTTGTCCTATAGGCATGCTTATTTTGATGAGGTGTTGAGTTCGTCTATTACCCCCAGGAGTTTCTCGTTATCGGGAATGTCCGACATGCTGTAACCATAATGAATAAAGCGGATGTAGCCTTCCCGATCCACGACCGCATTCAAAGGCATGCGTCCTAATTTGAAGAGGTTGATCTCCTGTTTGTATACTTTTGAAACCTGTTTTCCAGGGTCAGGCAGGCCGGGAAATGGGAGGTCGTTTTCTCGCCAATAATCCGAAAACTTTTCCAGCGAATCCGGCCCAATGGCCAGGATTTCCGCATCGCGTTCCGTGAACTGCGCATACCCATCCCGCAGACGCGCCAACTGCGCGCGGCAATACGGTCACATGAATCCGCGCAGGAAAGCCAATACAACGATCTTCCGGCCGCGATAGTCCGTCAGGCGATGCGCCTTACCAGTTGTATCTTCCAATTCGAAATCGGGAGCGAGCTGCCCTTGCATCAACATCTTATTTCTCCAACGAGTCCAGGAATTTTACTGTCTCAGTCACAACCTGTGCCTGCTGGTCGGCTGCACTGATAGCTGCAACGTTATCACCCGGCTGCAAACCATAATCGCCAAATTGAGCATGGTTACCGCCTTCGATAACGATCCAGGTTGTATCTGCCGGCAACAGCGCATGTGAATCTTGAAAGGGTTGCATCCCGCCCATATCCAGCGTGCCGTAGATCGAGAGTACCTTCAAACCCGAATCAGACAGGTCGTTGTTGCTAGCCGGGTAAGAGGCCCATAAAACCAGCCCCTGCGCTGCGTCGGGATGTGTATAGAGATAATTGGCAGCCATCGCACCGCCTAGCGAATGCCCACCCACAGCCCACTGTTCCACCTCTGGGAACTGCGGAATTATTGTTTCCGCCGCATCCGGATTGAAAACCATCAAATTCAGGGGAGCGGGGACAAGCACTATCAGATACCCCTGATCGGCAATCTCGCGCAAGACCGGGGCATACGAACGATAGTCCACACGCCCGCCCGGATAGAAGATCAAGCCGGTTTTGGGTTCGATCTCGGTTGGCATGAATACAATGGAATCGCCGGTGCTGACCGAAATATCCTCCCCCGTTTCTAATGCAGCCAGCGCCTGCTCCTCCGGACCAAGCGGATTCACAGCCCAGATCACGAACCCGCCAACCACCAGCAGCAAGATAACGGCCAAACTAAACCAAACATAACGAATCTTGAACTTCATTGACCGTCCAACAGAGACCTGACCTGCCCCCACATCGCATCAAACATCTCGAGCGTCAGTTTACCCGTCAACGTATTCTGCTGGCTTGGGTGGTAGGAACACACCAGCCACGGACCAGCCTCCAACCTGAATGATGCGTTGTGTGCAAACTTCCTGCCAGCTTTTGGCTCGGAATATATGCGCAGGATTCTCTCAAATGCTACCCGGCCTAATGCGACAATTACTTTTGGCCGGAGCAACTCGATCTCGCGCTCCAAAAATGGCTGGCAATTGTTCAGTTCCGCAGCGGTGGGTTTGTTCTTCGGCGGCGCACAACGACCGCAAGCTGTGATGTACATGTCTGTAAGTTCCAAACCATCGTCACGCGAAGTGGCATCCGGTTGGTTGGCAAATCCGGCCCGGTACAGCGCCGGATACAAAAATTTCCCAGAAGCATCGCCGGTAAAATTTCGGCCGGTGCGATTCGAGCCATGCGCGCCTGGAGCCAGTCCAACCACCAGCACGCGCGCCTGCGGATCGCCGAATCCGGGTACCGGTTTGCCCCAGTACTCCCAATCCAAATAGGCTTTACGCTTGGTACGCGCCACCTCTTCGCGCCACGCCACCAGGCGGGGGCACTTACGGCAAACAATGACTTCTTTATGAAGTTCTTCAAGGGACATGCCTCCATTCTACTCGATGCCCCCTGCATTTGGCGCTGGCCTGCTACACAGATAATAGGATGAAGAAGATAATTATGAAACCGTTCGCCCCCTGAATCCCACAAAGTGAATCAGTTGCTCAGGTAGTTCTTCGTTTGTTTGAATAGAATTTCCAACGCACTATGATTGGTCGCGCCCCCACCCTGGGCCAGTCCGGCATCCCCGCCGCCACGCCCGCCAAAGGGCGCAAGGTGATTTTGCAATAATTCGTGTGCATTCAAACCGGTGTCCTGCCCGCAGGCTGCCACCATCGAAAGCTTTGCGCCATCGTAACTGGCCAGCACAGCGACCATGTCGGGATTATTTCGCAGTTTATTCGCCAGCGAGCGCAACTCAGCGGCAGGCTTATTTTCGAATAAGGCAGTCACCAACCGCAAACTTCCTACTGCTTCGGCCGCGGCAGATAACTTTTCGGCTTCAACTCCCAGCACCACACCGCGCAAGCTATCCAACTCATGCTGGGCCTGTTTCAATTGTTCCTGTAACTTCTCGACACCAGCAACCGCATCCTCCAGGCTGCTATTCAACAACCCGGCAGTTCCCTGCGCTACAGACTGCATTTGCTGGAAATGCTCCAGGGCCTGCTGCCCGGCCACGAAATGCACGCGCACTTTCTGGTTGACGCGCTCGGTCTTGACGATCTTCAGCATCCCGACCATGCCTGTACTGGGACAGTGTGTGCCGCCGCAAGGAGTGTAATCGAAGCCATCTACTTCCACCACGCGAATGGAACCGCTCACCTTGGGTTGTTTGCGCACGGGTAAATTGGCGATCTCAGTCTCGGTAACGTTATAGGTTTTGACAGCCCGATTTTCGAACAAAATCCCATTCGCAAACGCTTCAGCATGGCGCAAAATCTCGGGAGTGGTCTCACCTACTTCGAGGTCGATGGTGGAGGGAGTTTCACCATTGATGTTGGCCGAAAGGCTGTCGATATCGGCCACTTCGAGAAACGAGGCTGAAAGGATGTGCTGGGCCGTGTGATGTTGCATGGCCCGTATGCGCCGTTCGCGATCGATGCGGGCGGGATACTCACCGGGCTCAAGCGTTTTATCAACGACATGGATAATCTCGCCGTCATCTTTGTAGACATCCAGAATGCGGGCTTCGCCAATGGAGCCGGTGTCGTGTTCCTGCCCGCCGCTGGTGGGATAGAAGTAGGTACGCGGCATAACCAGCCCAAACCTGCCACCCTCTAACGGGCGGGATTCGGTCACCCGGGCAGTGAATTCGAAAGTTAAAGGGTCATCAAAGTAGAGTTGATCTGTCATGGGAAAGATTAAACCATAGATAAATGGAGATAAAAAGGATGTGCTTGATGAACGGTGAATTTGTCAATCTCATATCTATGTTCATCCGTGTTTATCTGTGGTTAAAGGATCAGCATCGCATCGCCAAAGGAATAAAAGCGATAGCCTTCCTTGATGGCAGTTTCGTAGGTTTCCAGGATTACCTCCCGCCCGGCAAAAGCGCTGACCAGCATAATGAGCGTGGACTTGGGCAGGTGGAAATTGGTGATCATCGCATCCACAACTTTGAACTGATACCCGGGCAGGATGAAAAGCGAGGTAGGGCCGGTAAACGATTCGACCGTGGACGGTGGACGGTGGACGGTCTGTGGTCCACGGTCTACGGTCGGCCGTCCAGCACTCTCCAGCGTGCGGACAGATGTCGTACCCACGGCGATTACTCTGCCACCAGCAGCCTTCGTTTCATTAATAACATCCGCCGTTTCTTGCGAAAGTTGACACCACTCGGTGTGGATTTTGTGCTCTTCGGGGTCATCTTCAGTGACCGGGGCAAAGGTGTCCAGGCCAACATGCAGGGTAACGGAAGCGACTCTCACACCTTTGGCTTTGAGTTCGTCCAGCAGGCGCGGGGTGAAGTGCAGGCCAGCCGTCGGCGCGGCAGCAGAGCCGGGCTCGCGCGCATAGACGGTCTGGTAGCGCTCAGGGTCATCCAGCTTTTCGTGGATGTAGGGCGGCAGCGGGACATTGCCCACTTTCGGGAAATACGGCTCGATCGGTTCGGAGAATTTCACCAGTCGTTCGGAACCGTTCAAAATATCAACAATCTCAGCAGACGGGCCGTTCTCAACCCGCACGGTTTTGCCAACCGTCATGCCCTTCCCGCCGACGAGACATTCCCAAATCAGGTCGTCTCTGCGGCGCAGGAGCAGCAATTCCACTCTGCCACCGGTCGGTTTGCGGGCATAGATGCGCGCCGGGATGACACGCGTCTGGTTCAAGACCAGCAAATCGCCAGGGGCCAGGTAATCACCAATCTGGTTGAATATTCGATGTTCCAATTCCCCCGTTTCCCGGTTGAGAACCAGCAAGCGCGACGAATCGCGCAGCTCGATCGGTGTCTGCGCGATGGATGATTCGGGCAGATGGTAGTTGAAGTCGGTGGTTTTCATGGATTTCGAATGTAGTAACGACTTCAGTCGTTATTCATCCCATCCCTTTCCAAAATCAGCAGTCGGTTTATCTTTTTCCCGTTGGTCTCTCAACCATTCCTGGCCTTTATCATCTAGATACAAAAACAAACTCGACCACGGCCAATCATATACATCTTCGACCGAGCCATGTTTGATGGGATTATAGTGAATGTAATTGAGTGTTTGGTTTAGATGTCGTTCATTTCGTATCATTCGGTCTGCGTACCGGTACCAAACTTTGCGTTTCCCTGACAAACTATCTTCTTTATTCCATGCGTAAGATGTGGAACCATGAATTTGTTTCAATAAACTGGAAACGCTATCGAGAGATTCGATATTTACAAGAATATGATAATGGTTCGTAAGTATTACCCAGCCAATGATTTCAGCATTAATTTCTTGAAATCCTTTTAGCAAAATCTCCTGGAAAGAACTTCTTCGTTCTGGTGAAACCATAATTGCTTGATGTTCAAAGTTTGCCGCAGTTATCAAATAACATCCAGTTTCACGGAAAGGATGCGGCGGTTGGTGAAGCGGAAAACCTCGTTGTCTTCGCTCCTCGACAATCTGGATTTGCTCTTTAGGGGATAATTTTCGATATTCGTAAGGCATCTTTTGTATAACCGTAGTAACGACTTTAGTCGTTTGTACATATCAAGTGTACAGCGACTGAAGTCGCTACTACCATCATCAATTAAACTTATTTCTTGAACAGACGAATAATTACATTTAGAAGGATTGTCAACACAATCGAAATCAAGATCGAACTCACCAGCGGAAAATAGAACGAAAACCCATCGCGTTCGATACGGATGTCACCGGGCAGGCGGCCAAAGGGGATACCAAATTTGGAAGCCAGGAATACCAATCCACCAATTACGAATAAGACAATACCTCCGATCATCAAGAAACGTCCGATGTTATCCATTCTCACCCGGTTTATTCACCATACACCTGAATTTCTTTCCAGGCTACCCATGAAGGGCTGCTGATGGTCTGTATCCGAATTTGACTGACATCGTCCAAGGGCTCATCGGGTTCAAACACCAGCCAGTCATTATCCCCGGTTGAGCCATTGAACTCATTCACGGTTCGATACTCATCACTATCGGAAGCGCGTACCTGTACACGATGTATGGTATTCCCGGCGGGGTACTGCGCAACCAGAAGGCGAATTTCAGTAACACGATAGACTGCTTGCAAATCGACCTGTATCCATTGGACAGGATCAGCACCTGCACCCCATTGCGTGTCTGCGTTATCGTCCACCGCATTCGAAGGGGGTTCTTCCGTCAGGTTGCGCGAAGCGGTGACGGGTTTGCCGTATGCCAGATTGTCGTTGGGAACCTCGACCGGCACACAAATATCAGGCTGGTTGATTGGAGCGAACAAATTCAACAGGTAGTCATCTTCGTCCACCAGGCCCCAGGTACGATCGTCCACTGTGGCATTCGCCGGATAATACGTCCAGTAGAGCCAGCCATCGAAACCGTATTGACAGGATTCGGACACCCAACTCGTCAGCGACCTCGCAGCGGAGTCGATTTCGGAATAAATATGGCGGAAGGCTCCATATTCACCCATGATAATTGGTTTGGCATCATAACCGATCATGCCGAAGTGTTCCACATGCTCCTCCAAACTGGGACCACCTGGATAGCCATGAAAATCGAAAAAGTCCAGCTCGGATTTCTCAAGCAATGAAGCGGTCTCCACGTACCAACCTGGCGCGGCAATCTCCGGGACAAAGAAGCCCATCGTCACCAACGCGGTTGGGTCTTGCATCAAAATCTCACCTTTCATCTGGGCGATGTAATAAACAATGCCTTCACTGACCATGAGAGTCTTCTGGTCCGGGTCGCTCATATCATAGGAACCAGTTGTTGTCTCGACGATACCGCTGGTCAACGAAAGGGGCGGTTGGTCACGGAACATCCATTGTTCGTTGAGCAGTTGCCAGCCTAGCACGGCATCAAATGCGGCATTTCGTTCAACCAGTTCGGTCAGCAGGTCACGCCAATAGCGACGGGTAGCGGTAATGGCTTGAGGACGCAAATAGTACGAGTTACGGTAGCCTGCAAAGGTGTCGCCTGAACCGGTATTTGCCTCCTCCGAATATCCGCCTTGATCGGGCAAGTCATTGGAGGTGAAGAGGATATAGATGCCGGTTTCTTTCCCGGCGGACATCATATCAGTAATGTTGTCGAGATAATCGGGATTCAACCCGACGTTATCCTCATCGCCGATACAGCCAGCCCCCTGATTACATTGGTCGAGAAATACACGCACGGTGTTATATCCCAAACTTGCTAGCATCGCAAAATCACCGCGCGTACGTTGCGGATCGTATACCCCTACTTTTAGAGTCAGGTTTGTGTACCCATTGCCCTGTGGAACGAAAACATAATTCGCGCCGCGAGGGACAAAAGGTTCGTTGGTTTGCTTGTCATAGAACTCCCCTATTCCATTTCTTTGGCGTATTCCAATCCGGTGTTCGGCCTGTGATCTAGGGGAATCCGTTGTTGTTGGCGTTACAGGAGTCGGTGCGACCGGAGTCGCGCTTTCAATTGGGGTGGGAGTTGTAACAGTTTGAGATAACGGCAAACTACAAGAGGCCAGGAAAATCAAGCCGCTTACCATGAATAAGAGCCTGCATCCGACTACCAATAATCTTTCATTATTTTCCATTTCGTTTTCACGTTGTAACGTTCAAACGTTTGAACGCTATAACAACCTCGGCTGCTCCCCCTCTACATAATCCAGCCCCAAATGCTCATAGGCAGACTTGGTTGCCACACGACCTTGCGGGGTGCGGTCGAGGAAGCCCAGTTGCAGCAGGTAGGGCTCGACCACGTCCATGATGGTGTCGGGTTCTTCGCTGATGGATGCGCCGATGGTGTTCAACCCTACCGGGCCGCCGTTGTACTTTTCGATGATGGTGCGCAATACACGGCGATCAACATCATCCAGGCCTAGCTGATCGACTTGCAACAGGTCAAGCGCTTCCCGCGCGACCTGGCGCGTGACGGTTCCATCGGCGCGCACCTGGGCATAGTCACGCACGCGCCGCAGCAAACGCAAGGCAACTCGCGGAGTCCCGCGCGCACGGCGAGCGACTTCTTCCACGCCGCCATCTTCGCAAGGAACATCCAGCAGCCTCGCCGCGCGCGTGACGATTTCCTGCATAGCTTCGATCTCATAATAATCCAGGCGATAAACCGCTCCAAAACGTGCCCGCAGCGGAGCCGTGACCAAAGCCAGCCGCGTGGTAGCGCCTACAATCGTGAAATGCGGCAGCTTTAAGCGGATGGAACGTGCAGAAGGCCCTTTGCCGATGACAATGTCAAGTTTAAAATCTTCCATGGCAGGGTAGAGTACTTCTTCCACCGCCCGTCCCAGGCGATGGACCTCGTCAATGAAAAGCACATCGCCTGCGCGCAAATTGGTCAGGATGGCAGCCAGGTCGCCAGCACGCTCGATGACGGGTCCCGAGGTAACTTTGATGTTTACGCCCATCTCGTTAGCCAGCACGTGCGCCAGCGTCGTTTTGCCCAATCCCGGAGGACCATAAAAGAGCACATGGTCGAGCGCTTCCTGTCGCTGGCGGGCTGCGTCGATCAGTATGGACAGGTTCTCCTTCACCTGATCCTGGCCGATGATATCGATCAGTTTTTGGGGACGGAGCGCATTGTCGACGCGGTCGTCAGGTTTGGCTTCGGGGTCGAGGGGGCGTTGTCCTGAGTTGGTCGAAGGGCGTTTGGGTCCGGTCATAAGGAAATTATACCCTTCCCGGT
>JBAVJG010000294.1:0-2916 GCA_049687655.1 Anaerolineales bacterium
GGGGCAGCTGGCATGGGCTTGGCCTGATCCGAACCCTGTCGAAGGGCTTGAGCCGCGTCGATCTCGGGCTGGAGTTCGGCCATGGCTTCGAGCATCAGGGAGAAGGAGCGTAAGGGATTGTTCATCAGTCAGAATGTCCTGTGGGGTACCAATACACACATAGAACTTATGTTCTATATATTACAGTAATTTATCCCGCGTGTCAAGGAAAATTTGAGATTTGATGGAAATTGACAGTTACCCTCTGAGATACTGTTTTTTGCACATGATCCTGAACTTGCATTTAACGAATGATTTTCAAAAACTTTGATTCTGGTTTGGCTCTTTAAGCAGCATGCTGTAAACGAGCCCATACAATAAGGAGGAGCAATGCAAAAAGACACTTTACGCCAATTAATCAACGCCCTGTCTGTGGTTTTAACCCTGACTATAAACATACTAGCTGCAGCGCTGCCGCTCAACGGGCAGAACACTGGTGAAATATCCGATCGTTTCGACGTTTTCTTCGTTCCGGCTGGCTATGTATTTGCTATCTGGTTCGTTATCTATTTCGGCTGGATCGCCTTTGCCATCTTCCAGTTTTTACCTGCGCAGAAAGAATATCCACGTCTGAGAAAGTTGGGATATTGGTTTGCGCTGAGCGGAGTATTCAATGCCGCCTGGCTATTCTGCTGGCACTACAATTTGTTCGGGTTGAGTGTGCTGGTTATGCTGGCACTGCTTGGCACGTTGATCGTCAGCTACCTGAAACTGGATATAGGGCGTGCGAAGGTCAGTACCGGTGAAAAATGGGCGGTGGATATCCCTGTCAGCGTTTACCTGGGCTGGGTCTCGGTTGCGACGATAGCCAATATCACTTCCTGGTTGTACAGCATAAACTGGGAAGGATTTGGAATTACTCCGCAGACCTGGGCGGTCATCATGTTAGGTATTGCCAGCATAGTAGGTGCTTTGATGGCATTTCTCCGGCAGGACTCGGGCTACCTGTTCGTGTTCGTCTGGGCTTTTGCGGGTATTGCAGTGGAGCAGGCCGGTACTCCGTTGGTAGCAAACAGCGCCTGGGCAGCAACAGTAGTTGCTCTGGGTTTGGCAGTCTATAGTGTCGTCCAGAGACGAAAAATGCCCGCCCGCATAAGGGATTAAGTTTCTTTTTGAAGCAGGAGCAACTCCTCGGCGCCCTGCCGCGCCGGGACAGAGTCCGAGGGCGTTTTACGCTCGACCAATTTGAAACCCCGTTCCTGAAACAGATACAACACTTCTGAGACAGAAACTGCAAAGGGTGGTCCGCCGGAGTGTTGCGAGATGGGAAAAGCCAGGCTGATGTAGAGTCCGCCCGGTTTGAGCAGACGCGCAGCCAGGTCAGCGAATTCGGTGCGGCGCTGTGGGTCGATCGCACAGTAGCATGTGTATTCCAGCATGTAATCGAATGAGCCGTCAAATCGGGCAGGCATGGTGAACAGATCATGCTGCAGGATCTCCACCGCCACATCGGAATCGGTCATCTTCTCCATTTCCCGCACCGCGGACGGAGAAAAGTCCACCGCGGTAACCTGAAACCCGTGTTTCGCAAATTCACGCGCATCGTGTCCGCGCCCGGAGCATACCACGATCATCTTGCCGGGAGATAGTTCTCTGTCAGCCAACAGATTGCGAAATACGGGGTTAGGACCGCCCAGGTCCCAGCCATCGCTCCCGCGTTGATAATCCCTTTCCCATTTGTCTGCAGAATTGACATCCATCATCATACAAATTGGATTCGATCTCGATCCCAAATCTTACTCATGAGCGCCTCACGACTATAATTCAAGCATGCGAACCAAATTCCCTGTAACCGTACACCTGTTATTTTTTCGAGAAAACCAGGTCTTGTTGCTGCGCCGCTTCAACACCGGCTACGAAGATGGCAATTACAGCGTTCCAGCCGGGCACTTGGATGGGGGCGAAACCGTCCGCGTGGCGGCACAGCGCGAGGCGCTGGAAGAAATCGGCGTGCACATCGAGGTAGAAGACATCGCCTTTGCCAACGTTATGCACCGCCAATCAGACGATACCCTGCCGGGCACAGACGAGCGCGTGGATTTCTTCGTTCACGTAAAAAAATGGCAAGGCAAGCCGTTCAACGCCGAGCCGGATAAATGCGACGAGTTGCGCTGGTGCAATGTGAACGCGCTGCCGGAAAATATCATTCCCTATGTGAGACAGGCGATTCAGAATTTCAGGAATGAGGTTGTATTCGACGAGTTTGGCTGGAAATAATCAATCCGCCATTTTGCGCGAATGATCGCTAATCTGTCAATTGAATAATGCAGGGCAGAATAGCATTAATCTGATAGTTTGTGTTTTAGTGCTCAGATAAGAAGCTCTCAGCATCCTTAATAAATGTCAAGGTCGCGCTCTCTATTTGTTTTGTCAAAGTATCCAAATCACTGAAATCCGGATCCTCAACGGCAACATACTCTAGAATAGAATCAACTCCTTCTGTCGTCGGTACAAGGTGATACTTCTCCCAATTGTTTTCTTTGAACAATTTCCAGTAATGCGTTTGAACCTGTTTGTTTGCTCCTGATAACCATACTTCAAACCTGAATGGATCATAAAGAAAGACGACCGCAATTTTCAACTTTCGATCTTTCAACCTTTTTGGAAAAATGGCGAAATAGGTCATATCCATATATCCATAATAAATACTTCCAGATACGGAATAATCGGGATATGTGTTCTTAAAATGCGTTCTCAAACCCATGATGTATTCCATCAAGCCTTGATATGCCTTTTGAATAACACCCTTCTCGAGTTGTTTTCTATATTCCTTTATATTTTCATTGAATGATTCCATTTTTGATCCTTAGTTCTCCTATTTTTGAGTTACATATCTAAAATTCAGTAATCACGAAAGTTGAAAGAGTACCCGAAAAC
>JBAVJG010000295.1:0-11884 GCA_049687655.1 Anaerolineales bacterium
GCTCTGGCACGGTTCTTGGCTTCGGCATGATAACGGGCTGCGGCCCAGGTTTCGTCCACATGCAGGATGCGTCCTTGCAAAGCTATGCGCAACCAGAGATGATGATCAAGCAAAAAGTGGTAGGTGGTATCTAAATCCCCCACCTTTTCAAGTGCTTCACGACGAAAGAATACGGCTGGCTGGCCGATGATCTGGAAACATAGCAAACCCTCTAAATTCAATTGGTCGTAGCGTAAAACGTTTATCGTTTCACTATACTCATCTACAGCCAGCATGTTTCCATAAACCAGAACAACATCCGGATTTCCTTCAAAGGTCCGGATCGCCGAAGAAATCGCGCCAGGTAAATAGGTATCGTCGGAATTGAGCCATGCCAGGATCTCCCCCCTTGCGCGGGATAATCCCTTGTTGATAGCTTCCGCCTGACCGTTGTCCTTTTCACTGGCCCACCAGGCTAATTTGTCCGCATATTTACGGATAATATCGACACTCCCGTCGGTCGAAGCGCCATCTGCGATAATGTACTCCAGGTTCGGGTAATCCTGGCGGAGCACCGACCGGATGGTATCTTCCAGGTACCTGGCCTGATTGAAGGATGGTGTAACGATTGAGACCAACGGAGAATTCTGGGTCATTGGGAGGGGTAGCACTCGTAAACGGTCAAATAATCGAACTGGACCAGGACTTTTGCAGTTTCCATGTCAATTGCTGGGATATCAAAACCCAATTTTGGGGAATTGGAACGCAGCGTTTCACCTTTTTCAGTATCCACAATTATAAAGGCGCGTTGGAATTTGCCTGATTCGCGAATGGTGCCTCGCGGAAAATCGTAATAGTTAAAGTAATAACGCATGGCTGGCGAACGCGCCGTGCTGGCTGTGACCAGATCATCTTCATGAAAATAATCTTTCAGGTAAATAGCAATCTTTTCCATATCGTCTTTTTCGGTCCACGAGGCCGGAAGGGAGGAAATAGTGAAAAAACTCTGCACAAAAACAAAGGCGAAGATAAGCGTCACAAAAACCTGCGCCAGATTCCAACCTTTTCCAATCTTAAGTGAGATTCGTCTTAACGGTTCTATAATCCCCGCAGCAGACCAGATCAAAATCGGCGCGGTCAGATACAGCCAGAAGCGGGGCAACATATCTGGACGTCTTGCAATCAGTATGGTGACAATCCAGGTTAGAAATGCAAGTTGGGGAGGAAACTTTTGTTTCGAAAATCTCTTGTGAAAAATGAGCGATACAAAAAAGCCGACAGCGCCCAGGATTGAAATCCACAAGGGAACGAACTCCGTCCATTCTATCCAGGTATTTCGCAGGCGGGTCCAGATGGTGATTGTAAATATATCCCATTCCAATGGAGCAATAAACCCATTGCCAAAGAAACGCTGGTAGCTGTAAATCATTATCGGCGTATACAACAGAACCGTTATTACCGCTGTGATGATTCCGCTGCTGAACCAATATTTCAGGAAATCAAATTTAGATGCATAGGAACGTGTATCTTTGAAAAGACAAGAAACGATCAGCCAGATATACAGCGCACCCCATGGGAACAACATAATGGGGATAGTGAAAAACCCCATAGCGGAGAGAATCACAATCATTGTCCAGACAAAACGGTTCTTGTTCACCCTGACGTAATCTGACAACGTGAAAGTTATCAGGGTCATCAAAGCTATAATTTCGTATCCCCGGGCCAAGACTGAATACTGCACAAGGATAGGGAAAACGGCTATAAGGATCGAACTCAAGATCCCGGTTTCTATACTATAAAATCTTTTTGCAAAATAATAGGAAGCCGGGATCATGAGAACGCCGGCAATAATGGTCGGTAGTCGAAGGGTCCAGACGTGGTTTCCAAACAAACCTGTCACGATTTTCATGACAATGCTCAAAAATACGTGATTGTTTGGTAAATGGTAATTGGTCACAATGTGCCAGAAAGACCTGGAAGCAAAGGCGTTGTACATATAAGCTTCGTCATGTCCCAGCGGTAAGTTCAGGTTTTTCAGCCGCAGGACAAGTGCAACGAATATAACCCCTGCTAAAAACGAATTGATCAGCCAGCCTTGATTGGCAATTGAAGCTTTTAAATCTTTCCAATAGATGACCGCATCCTCCCGGAGCAGGGCAAAGAAGCGTTTAGCTCGCGCGGGAAACCTGCGAATCCATACTTCTGTCTTTCTCAATTGAAGGAGTAAAAAGCCAGAAAGAGCCGCCATGACGATACCACCCAGCACAAAGGGCATTCTCAGAAGGTGGTAAAGGAAAACCGTAAAAGATTCAAGCTCACCGTCGGAAGCAAGGTGGTTAAGCAGTGAAGCCAGGCTTTCGTAGGATTGGAGAGATGACCAAACCAAAAGCAGGCCGGTGAGAAGGAATCCCACAAGAACTACTTTTATCAGGAAAGAGAAAAAACGTTTTTTCATAAAATGTCAGAACCCTGAACGATCCAGGGCATGGATATAAAATGACGTGATCATCGCTAAATTGTTTTTAGAAGAGGGAAGTGTAATCCACTTTGGGGAATATGGTCAATTTACCGCCGACAGTTGCATCCAATACCTGACGCCCGGCTTCTTCGTAGGCTTTGCGCGCCATCTCATAGCCAATCTCGGAGGTATCCAGGTCGGGCAACTGCCAGCGGAATCCCTTGCCAAAGTAACGCGGATCGAAGTGGTTGGGATCATCACCATCAGAGACAACGGTCTTGTTGGCATCGCCTTTGCTGGTGAAGTTATGGTCCACACCGATCAGGATGACCTGCTCAAAGCCCATGTAGAAGGCAAGTTGCAAGGCGATGTTGGTAACGGTAGCCCCTTCCCAAATACGGCGGGTCATGTCATAGGCAAATTTCGGACCCGTATAGGTCGTGTGGAGAAAAACCATATCATCCGGGAAATGTTGGAAGTGACGGTTGGAGTGCCAGGCGATGAACTTGGGGATGGGCAGGGCGGCAATCTCATCAGCGCACTGCTCGATGACAAGATCGTTGATGGAAACGAAGTAGGTGGTGGTAAAACCCAGTTCGGGGAACATCAGGTAGATGCGGTTCATGCCGAAGGTGTACTCGTCCTTAAGTTTGGACAGGTTGGTGTTCTTCAAACTGGGACCATTGCCGATGATGAAGCAGCGCTCGCCACGATGGATATTTTTCATTTCGTACATGCGCTCACGGCTTGCCCGCCGCCATGGATGCAAATATGCGTCCGGAACTTGCGGTAGACGCCGGATAGCGTCATAGGTGTTTTTGACCGCGTTGAGGAGCGGGATGGGAATGAGACGTTTGATGGTTTGTTTCATGATTTATCCGCAGGTGACACAGATTTCGCAGAACTGTTTTTAAAATCTGTGCAATCTGCGAAATCTGTGGATTTTGATTTCATTCTGTACTGAGCCTCGCCGTCGCGCCGCCATCCACGACCATGGCCTGACCGGTCATGAAGGATGACTGTTCGTTGTCGGCCAGGAAATAAATCGCCTGGGCAATTTCTCCAGGCTTGCCGACCTTGCCACTGACGGTCTTGCGAGCAAGGTTATCGAGGCGCTGCTGTATGTCGCCATGACCAACGTGTCCACGGCCGAGACCGGCACGCAACATGGGCGTGTCCACAGCGCCGGGCAGGATCGCGTTGACACGAATGTTATCAGGCGCAAATTCGATCGCCATGGCACGCGTCAGCGCCAACAATCCGCCCTTGGATGCAGCATAGGCTGCAATATTGGCCGAAGTCTGGATGGCATGTACGGAGGAAACATTTACCACCGCGCCGCCGCCTTTTTTCTTGAGCAGCGGATGCGCCAGTTTTACACCCAGGAACACCGAGCGCAGGTTGGCGGCCATGACCGCATCCCATTCTTCGACGGTGGTTTCGACCAGCGGTTTGGCAATTTGCATAGCGGCATTGTTAACCAGCGCGTCCAGGCTGTCAGTGAATTCCTGGGCCTTGGCAAAGATGGATTCCAGCTCTTCACCAAGCGAGATGTCGGATTGGATGAAGAGTCCGTTTTCAGGAAAACCAGCGCCACCCCGGGCATTGTCGAAGGGGGCACGATCCACGCCCAGCACATGCCAGCCTTTTTCTGCAAAGAGCGCAACGGTTGCGCGACCAATGCCGCCTGCAGCACCGGTGATCAGTACGGTTTTTGTCATAGGATCCATTTCTCTTTGTACACGGATGACACGGATTTTAACGGAATCCGTAAAAACAAGTCCCTCCCGTCTAGTTCCGTAAATTCAGTGTCTTAAAAAAGCTCATCGTAAGTTATTTCCAACCCATCCAGCAAATTTCCGATGGTGTTCCAGTGTACCCGCTCCCAGGCAGCCGGGCTGGAGTTGGCGTTGTGCGGGGCCAGCAGAACGTTATCCATCTTCATGAGCGGACTGGCAGATGGCAGCGGCTCTACTTCGAAGACGTCCAACGCGGCTCCGGCCAGACGATTGGCCTGCAACGCTTCGATCAGCGCTGCCTCGTGGACGATCGGTCCGCGGGCGGTGTTGATCAGGACGGCAGAAGGCTTCATCAATGCAAAGGTGTCGGCATTCATCAGGTGCTGGCTGGTTGAATTCAGGTCACAGTTGATGGAAACAAAATCAGATTTAGAGAGTAGAGAGTTGAGATCAGTCATTTGGATGCCGGTTTCACTGACAAATACATGATCGATTTCGATGATGTCTGTGCCAAGCACCCGCATCCCGAAGGCCTGCGCGCGGCGCGTCACGGCTTTGCCGATGTTGCCCACGCCGACCACACCCAGCGTACATTCACTGAGCGCCCTGCCCGGGATTTTTTCCCATTTGCCAGACTTCATGGCCCTGTCCATCCACGGGTGGCGGCGGACAAAGGCCAGCAGATAGCCCAGCACCGTGTCTGCCACAGGGGTGGTGAAGGCGTTCAGGGTACGGCCCAGCTTGATCCCATAACGGGAGCAGGCTTCGGCGTCGATCGAATCGATGCCGGTCCCCCACTTGGAGATGACTTTCAGGCGCGGGAGACAGGCCTCGATCACGCGTAACGTGTAGCGGTCATCCCCGCAAACCGCGCCATCGAACTGACCGGCATATTCCAGCAATTGGTCTTCTTCCATCCGCTCGCGGACATCCGGTACGATGAGTTCAAGGTCATAGCGGTCAAAGACCGGACGGAAACGGTCAAGAAAGGGGATCATGTAGGGGGCAGTGAAGAGAATAGTTTTCACAGTCACTCGCAAAAAGAGTTCTGCAAGAAGGTCTGAACTTCAGGCTCGATTTCGTAACTGGCGGACATGTCTGTCAGGATCCGGCAGGTTTGCAACGCCAGGTACGGGTCGGCGATGATAATCTTTCTTAGCGTGCGCAGTTCGTCCAAGTTGCCCAGGACAGTATAAGCCTGAACAAACGGCATCCATTCCACGCTATCGTTGGGATACAACCCAAGCTCCAGCGCTTGCTGGTGGAGCGTTTGAACGGCTTCCCAATCGCCCTGCTGGCGTGCCAGGGCGGCCTGCTGGTAATAATAGCACCATTCGTGAGAGGGTTCGGCCCCAAAAACGCTTTGAGGAGGTTGATGAAAAGCCGAATCAAGCAGAACGTTTTCAAGCTTCGAATATGGGGCGACAACCATGGTGCGATACGAATCATGGGTTGAAAGCTCAGGCGCGCTTCCATCGATAATGCGCACGCAGCTATCCGGGGAGGATTGCACCATAAAGAGGATATCATCAAAACCACGCGTCAGGAGGTTGCCCCGGCGTTCGGGTGTCTCGACGCCTTTGCCGGTAATGATCTTCAACACCACATCGTTCGTCAAAACCGCTGCGGGTAATTTTATCTCAATCGGGCTTTGCGCTTGTTTCTCGGGATAATAGATCAAATTAGCCGGCCCCCACACAAAATAATCTTCCGCGATACCCACGTCTGGGTAGGAGGCAACCAGTGTCGCACCCGCCTGTAAGTCCGGCGCGCGCCAGGCCACCTGCCACCAATAATTGCGGATCACATCGGTCTCGTGCACTGCATGGACGGCATTGGCGTAATGCGTCAGCACTGAGACCGCCACAAAAAAGGCGACCAGTGTCAAGCGTAATGGACGGGATGTCAATCGATCAATTATTCCCGCCACTATGATTACCGCACCAACAGAGGCGGGCAACGTGTAACGTGAATAATCTGGGAAGACGATATGACGATTCGCCAGGATCACAGGGGCCAGACCTCCAATGATGGTCACCAACCCCAGCCAGTATTCCTCCCGCATCCAACCCGGCCTTGAGCCTGCTTCCGTTTCATAAGCATCCTCTTTCCTCCAGCGCAAGCCTACCACCACGAGGAAAGCCACAAACGCCGCCAGCCCGAAGCCGATCAATGTATCGCGTAAACGCATTTGATAAGCAAGCATATACAGGGGATATCCCCAGGCGACCAGTAAGACATTGAAAATATCCTGCACCAGATACACCAGCCACCAAAGCCCCACCAGCGGAGACGAGAATAACTGCCCCAACTGGAAACCGACATCCGTAGCACGACGGTCTGCCTCGAAGAAGAACAGACGCCAGATCAGGAAGCCCGCCGGGGCAGCGGCGAAGGGTAACCAGCGCAGAAAGATCTTTGTAAGTTTTTGTCGTAATGCAAGGCCTCGTGTTCTCCACAAAAGCAAAAACACAACCGCCAGGCGGAACACTTCCAACGCGATGAAGTATTCCATCTGGCTTAGATAGGCCCATCCGAGCAAAATTGATGCACCTGTCAATAAAATGCGCATACGGTTGGAAGATGCCAAAATCGCCTTGACCGTCAGCGCGATCGATAGCAGAGCCAGGAAAAGCGCCAGAATATGGGATTGATAATCAATGGCGTTCGTCTGCGCCAGGAAACCGGGATAAATTGTAAACAGGACAGCAGCCGCAGCCGGTAAAAAACGTCTTTTGGGCCACAGCATCTGTAAGGTCCAAAAAAGACTGGCACCCCCAAGGAAACGGAACAGGTATGCGCTGATGTGATAAGGGAACGGGTTCATCCCAAAAACATCAAACAGCGGGATCATGAAAAAGGCGCGACCGGGCCGGTCAACGCGCCAGACCTCATGAAAGAATTGCGAACCCTGCGTGTGAGCGTCATACATAACATACCAGTCATCGTTTAGGTACCCAATCTGGTTGGCAAGGGGTAAATAAGTCAACGCCGAGGCAATCAGTAGAATTGCAACGAAGACCCAGAATTGTTTACGCGACGTGTTCTCTTTTTGCATGCAAAGGCTCCAAAATCGTGCATAGCGCACAATTCAGTTACAACGACGAGCGGAACAATTATACAAAACCTGGCACTCGAAAACGAGTGAGAATGGATTCTAAGGACAGAAATCCGAATAGCCAGATACCCAACACGAATTGGAGACTGACCGTCAGCGCGTGGCGGTGCGTACCGGACACATCCCCATGCCAGACGATGAATATATGCGGGTAAATCAACAGGCATAATCCGATGAAGACCACCCAGGCTGCATTTGATTTCCAGGCTTTTTTCCATACGGCAACCAGCGCCCCAAAAGTTGTCAATCCCCACAGCCACAGGAGCATATCCTGCGGATACAATATGCGCTCCGCATACCAGGGCAATATGGGTTCATAGCGTTTCGGATAAAAGAATGATACGTTTTCGAAAGCCAGCAGCCAGGTAAAGTCCACCCAGGGCTCACGAAGACTTGTCAACGGTCTGGAAACCAGCCAGCGCATGTAACAGGATTTTCCGTCGGCATACAGCCATATCCGATAGGATTCCAAGGCCGGATCGGTATAGAAAGCACGATCTTTGCTAAGGGCTGAGCCGCCTGCCAGGTCAAGCAGCTCTGACGTGACCGGCATACCGCAATTGCTGAAGAAATCCAGCGCACGCTGATCAGTCAGGATACGCTGTGCCAATACATTCTGGAAGGGAAAAACCCAGCGGTGACCCGTATTCGCGCTGAGATTGCTGAACCCGAAGATTGTTGCAAACACGAAAGCGACTGCCAGATATCGTTTGCGACCCCCGAAAAAAAGCACTCCCAGGAGAATCAAGCCAGCAACCATCAGTAGAATCCAGCCATTTGTATCGCGGGTGAATGCCCAGGGGATTGCGATCATACACAACACAATCACCTTCCCCCATGACCAGCCCCTTAACAACCAGAGCCAGGCAGCCAGGAATAAAGCCAGCAAGGAAACGGACAGGGATTCTGTCAGCATAACCACGTCCCAGCCGGCGATGTGACGCTCGAGGCTGAGGGCCAGGATCAGAACAAAAGCGATGGGCCGCAGTAAGCTTTTTACAGATAACGACAAAGACAACGCAAGCACACCCCAGGCAAAAACGGAAAAGGCCGTCTGGAAGGAAGCGACTTTTATCTCGTTAGCACTGTAAAACTTCAAAACAAGGGGAAACATGGGCGGACGTGTATTAGCCCAGAAATCTCTCGAAAGGAGTTTTTCACCGGAAACACGCACGTATGCAGGTGTATCACCGGTCTCTTTGGCGTTATCAAAAGCTGGGGCCTCGTTTGCCCAACGCAAGTTGGCGTAGAAGGCAAACAACAGCAGCATAACAATGGCAAGCAAACCGGTTACCATTGCATGTTTTCTACGCTCAACCGCTTGCCTTTCTTCTATATCTGGCATTATCCCTTACGCTGTATCAGGAATTCGGTAATTTCAAAATCGAGTTCTTCGTCAATGTCCCAGGCTTCCGCAGGGTCGATTTCGAACAGGATAGGATTCGCACCAATGCGATGATGCCGCTCGAGCAGGTTTTGACGGGTAAAAAGATAGAGACACGAATTCTCTTCATACACCGGTGGCAGGTCCTGGGTCTGTATGAGAACCGAGGGGTCGTGGTTGATGGCTGCGCCATGCTGGTCGTATAGTCGCGTTTGCCAGCGCGTCACTGAAAACAGCGAGTCCTTTTCAGGATAAGCGGCCAGAAAGGTCTCTATCGCGCGCGAAATCGTTTCAGGCCGTAAGAGGGGATTTGTGCTGTGTGTCTGTAAATAGAAATCGGCCCGTACCTGCCCTATATCGTGCAGCAGGATGTCATTCATTGGGATGTCATCGGCACATAGGTTTTCGGGGCGGTCAATGATGACCACTTTTGGAAAGCGCTGACGCAAACCATCTTTAACCGGCTCGGAATCGGTATCCACAACTACCCGGTCGATCTCAGGGACGGCCAGCAGGGTTTCGAGGATGTGTTGAAAGAGAGGCTTCCCCGCCAGCGGACGATAGTTCTTACCAGGCACGCGCTGGCTGTGATGTCGCATGGGAACGAGAGCAGCAAGTGAGGGCATTTGAATTCCTATGGCTCAGGGAAAGAACACACGAAGATTAATACCATAATAACTTTGGGCGCATTTGGTAATCCAGAAGCCCCTTTTATCCGGTGGGTCGAAATCGCGGATGCCACCAACGGGCAAACCGTCAATTGCGTACACATCAGCGCGTTCCTCTCCGCTGGCAATCGCCGCCCGGATCGTGGCTTCCCTGGCGTCCCATTCCCGGGTTCTCTGCGCATACACAGGAATCTTTTCGGCGGTTATCATGAGTGAGTACAGCGGATAGGCGTAAGAGGCCAACAGCAGCACAAGTGCGAGCGCTTCCAGCCATTTGGCGGTATACAATTCGCGCAGCGCTAACCCGGTCAGCCAGCCCGCCACGACAAAGCCGAACACAGCAACGAAACGTGGGATGATGATCGTCCGGTCGGCCGGGAGACCTCTTTCCACGTAGGCACTGGGGGCCAGCGAGGCCGCTACCAGGAGTACGGACACAACGCCCACCAGCGCAGCCAGCAACAGGATGTTCAGCGGCTTACCCGATTTGATGGATGGAAGGAACAGGAACCCGGAAAATATCGACATGGCGATGATGGCGACGTTCTGGTAATCTTTGATCGACAGGACGAAGAAGGCGTAAGTGAACTGGAACAGCAGCACAATCAGTTCGAACAACCCGGCAGGTTCCCCATAACGTTCTCTCCGGACCTGTGTGGTTGGTGCGAACACCAACAGGGCCATTGCCAACCCCGCACCAACTAGCGCCGCCAACGCCGGGACAAAGGTTTTCAGAGCCCAGGCTTTTTTCCGGCGATAACCGATCCCGGCGATGAGCGTGTACAGTCCCAGCGTAGAGACCAACACCGTACAACTGGCTTCGGAAAAGCCACCACCGAGCAGCGCCAGGACAAAGATGAATCCGGTCAGCAGCGGGGTAGGTTTCTCACGTTTACTTTGCTCCGTGATGAACACAAAAATCCAGGGGAGGAAGGCCAGCGGCGTTGTGTAGGTCAACATGCCGGTGCGCCAGTACAGGGACTGGTAAATGTGCGGAGAAAGATAGATCGAGAAATACACAATGACTGAAGCGCCCAAGAGCGCCAGCCATTTTGAAAGCCGATATCCGGCCATCATTGCAAAATTGTAGAAAAGATAGGCCAGCCCTACCATCCAGAAGATGACCGTCAAGGGTGTCATTAGCTGTAATCCCAGGGTTCCAAAGGCATAGATCAAGCCTGCGAAAATCGTGACCGAGTAGCGGCTGGGAGTATAGGTCACGTTGTAGGCATAACCAGCGACCGTTTCAAGGAAACCCAGGTTTTTGAAATCAGCGTTATAGCACCAATCATCCGCCCAATCACGGTTGAAGTATCCCAGGTAGGCGAACAGACCTACACCCGCCAGGGCCAGGATAAGTCCAGCGATCAAAGCAAATTTCTTGAAATTGAATGCCATCAGAGAATTATTTCTCTTCCACGTCATCCTGTGGTTTGCGGAAACTGTATACCAGCGCGATGATCGCGATCAGCAGGAAAATACTGTGGAATTGTTCCAGAAACGAAATTTCAATGAAATAGATCAGTCCAAAAACGAAAGCAGCGAGAATGGCAATCGCCCGCGACCTTTTTGTCACACGCGGGGCGAAAGCATTCCTTTGTAAATTGAAGCGGCGTTGGAATAATCGAGCCAACCAGCCAATAAATACAAAGGTGCCAATAATGAAAAGAAAGAGGATGATGGCTTCTTTCATAGCGATTGATTATACCGAATTAGCCGGTTTGCCCGCAGGGAATTACTTAGGCCCGTAGGATTCTCCGTGAAAAAGTCCAGATTTGGGGGTGCGAGCCCTGACTGTCTAAACAGTGTACAGGATATGGGATAGAAGTGAGGGAGACAAATGCGTACATTGTGGCGCTGAACTGAGTGTGCGTCCGAACTGGCACATGCGGAAAACGATCCAAACGATGAAAGGGCCCATGCTTTTGGCAGGCAGAGCCAAAGTGTGCACAAACGAGCAGTGTTCCCATCTGGGGACAAGATACTACGCCAGCCAAGTGCTGCTGTTGAGTTTGCCAAGCAGCACCTATGGTTTGGATGTACTGGCCTATATAGGCTGGAGGCATGAACACGATCAGCGGCAGTTTGTGGAAATACAGCGAGAGTTGAATGAAAAAGGGATCGAAATCAACGAGCGCAATGTAGGCAAGTTATATCGTCAATATTTGGCTTTACTGGGAGCGACCAGCGAAGCGATACAAAAGAGGCTGGATGGAATTGTCGAAAAACACGGTGGACTGATTTTAGGAGTGGACGCCTTACAACCAGAGGGACATGGCAGTCTTCTGTACGTGCTCTATGAAATCTTGAGCGGGACAGTGGTATCGGCAATTCAACTGGAAACACCCAACGAAAAGGAGTTGACTGCCTGGTTACAGGCTTACCAAAAGTACCCGGTTTTAGCAAGCATCACTGATGGTGAAGAACGGATCATAGCAGCCTTACGAGCAGTTTGGCCCAATACACCTCGTCAACGCTGCCAGGAACATTTTTTGAGCAACTTGGCCGATGAAGTCCTGGAAGAAGACACCAGATTGC
>JBAVJG010000296.1:0-2439 GCA_049687655.1 Anaerolineales bacterium
CAAATACCCTTCCACAGGGAGAGTTAGAACTTCTATCAAATTGGGCAAAATACTTATGTGTTTTAGTTTCTGGTTTTATTGAATGGTCTGTTAAGGAATTGTATGGTAGGTATCCCGAGAGTAGAGCTAATGACAAAATCGGGAATTACATAAAGAAAACACTTAAAAGATCAAGAAATATGACAATGGATCAAATAGTTGAAATAGCAAATAGATTCAGCGTAGATTGGGGGGAAGAACTAGATAATATTGACGATCAGCTAAAGACAGCAATAAACAGTGTAGTGTGACAAAAAAATAATATTGCACATGGAAAAGACTCAAACATTACAATGCACAGTATAAAGGATTATTACGAAAAAGTTCTAAAGGTAATTGAGCTAATTGAAAACCAATGCGACAATTAATTTACTTCCTTTTCATTATTTCCAATATAAAACCCCCACATATGTTGGGGTTGAAATTTCGTCGGTTCTGGACTATTGTTGTTCCCAATTGGATTGTTCATACATTCCTCCATCGAATGTTGAAGTCGAGTTAAAATCATGTTTAAGCGTTCTTCTAACTCTGCCATCACTCCATAATGAAGGTCAGGCATCAATTCAGCAAGAGTTTCTTGTGAAGACAATCTTGCAACGACATCAGATATTAAATCTGAACAATCAATTGTAATTATGCAGTTGGGCTCACCTGATAGTCCAGAACCGAACAGATGTAAACCCGTCTACACGATAGTAGTATTATAGCATTTGCTCATTTATTTCACAAAAAGAAATTTTAAGAGGAATGATTACCAAACGAAAAACTAATCCATTTTTCCAGATAAAACAGCAATACACCGAGAGGAAAATAAAGCATATTCCATTTATTGCCATAAGCATGAAAACAGCGTGGACTTGAAAGAGTCCACGCTGTTCTCTTATTTGTTCTCAAACGAACCTATCATCTAATCATAATGCTTCAAATGCACTATCGTATACACTGCCCTCGACGAAAAAGTCGGCGGCCTTCCCGATCATCTCCAGGTAGCCCTGGTCCGCGTCGAAAAATTTCCCCCACTGATCGAAGGTCGCCAGGTCTTCGAAATCAGCATGCCAAACCAGCGTACTCACATCGCCAAAAGCCAATGAAAATGCCTGCACCTTGGTATTGGGCTGTTTGCTGTTGGCGTAATCGGTCACTTCCTTTGCCCATTGTACGGCTTCTAAATTCTTGCCTCTTGCAATACGAATGGAACGTTGCCAGCGGATCATATTTATTTCTCCTGTTCTGAAGTGGATTCCAACATAAGCAGCGAAAAAGTTTGAGCAACGCTAAACTGCCGAATTAATCTATGAATTGTTTATAGTTTGGTCGATCTCACCACCTCCAATCCTATAACCACACCATGCAAATTGCCCCCTTAGCGATAGAAATAGTCATATTTGCTTTAATCAGTATACGGCGATTTTCAGTTGAATACAACAGACAATTTCCTCCAAAGGTTCTATTTCAATTTTTGCTCCCGGGGGGACTGGTACAATGCAAGGCAGCATGCAGCAATCAGAGGAGTCATGAAGGCAAGTCGTTCTTTTGACCGGGCTGCCGATTTCTACGACAAAACCCGCCCCCTATTCGAGGCCAGCGTTGAGCAGGGAATGCGAGACCTGCTGGAGGCAGCAGGTGCAGGGGCGCGCATCCTGGAAGTGGGGACAGGGACGGGGCGTATCAGCATCCCGTTGCTGGAACGCGGCGCGGATTTGATTGGCTGCGATCTTTCGGGGGAGATGCTGTCCCGGCAGCGTAAGAAATATTCCACCGCCCGCCTCGTGCGAGCAGACGCGGCACGCCTGCCGTTCCCCTCGAATCATTTTAATGCAGTGTTGATCGTGCATGTCATGCATCTGATCGGTCCCTGGAAGGAGGCGCTGCGCGAGTTCAAGCGCGCCCTCAAACCGGGCGGCGTCTTCCTCAACGTCAGCACCTACGAACCGGTCGGAAATTCCATCCGCAGGGAAGCGCGGATCCACTGGCGCGACTGGCTAAAATCAAAAGGCCTCGATACGGGGCATCCCGGCGCGCAAAGCGATGATGAACTCCGAACAGAATTGGAGTCACTAGGCGCGCGCCTGAAGGAAGTGGAGGTGGTACGTTTCCCGCATGTCTTCACCCTGCGGGTCGAGCTGGAGCGGTATGAGTCTCGCGTGTACTCCGACACCTGGCCGGTCCCGGAAGCGCTCTTTCAGGCCAGCCTGGCAGATTTGCGTAAGTGGGTCGTGCATAAGTACGGGGATCTCGATCAAGAAATCGAAGAGACGGTTCGTTTTGTCTTCGATGCCGCTCATTTCGATACGTAACAAGGAAAAAACGAGCGACGCTTTGATAAGCATCGCTCGTTTTTCTTAGCTCCAGGCGGCGTCTCGCCGCTGAGGTTGGCGAGAGAACACTTAATCAAGAAGT
>JBAVJG010000297.1:0-12583 GCA_049687655.1 Anaerolineales bacterium
GACTTGGGGAGGGCTGTCACAACAAAAGCATTCCACAGCCTGGATGTGAAGGGCAAGGCGGTACTCGTCCACACCGGCTGGGCACGCCACTGGGGTACGGACAAGTATTTCGAGGGTCATGCCTTCCTCACGGGCGCTGCAGCCGCCTATTTAGTGGAAGCAGGCGCGAGCTTCGTCGGAATCGACTCGTACAACATCGACGACACAGACGATAATTCTCGTCCCGTCCATACGCAGTTGCTGCGCACCAATATCCCTATCTGCGAGCACATGTGCAATCTGGAGAGTCTGCCAGATAACGGATTCCGCTTCCATGCCGTCCCGGTCAAAGTGAAGGCTTTTGGAACGTTTCCCGTTCGAGCTTATGCAGTTGTAAGTTTGTAATGATTAAAGTACAAATTCCGGGCCCTTATACAATATAATGAGATTGTAGCTTTTGAGGTGGTGAATTTTGCAGAGTTTTCAGTACACGCCCTACGCTAGTCCGCTTGCGCTGGCCTCATTGATTGCGGCAGTGCTGGCAATCTACATCTGGGATCGCCGTCATGTGACCGGCGCGAAACCCGCAGTAGCGCTGATGATAGCGTTGTTCGTATGGAGCGCGAGCTATATGCTGGAATTCATGGGGGCTGATCTGGAAACCAAATTATTCTGGGCAAAAATCCAATATTTCGGCATTGCAGCCCTGCCTTTGGCTGCGTTTTTGTTCGCACTGGACTTTTCCGGGCGTAGCGTCTGGCTGACATCCTCAAAATTTTTCGCGTTGGCTGCCCTGCCAGCGATCACACTGATCCTGGCTCTTTCGAACGAATTCCACCACTTGATCTGGGCTGATTGGCACATGGAAACCCTGATGGAGAACACGTCCGTGTTGCGCTTTGAATATGGCCCGTTCTTCTGGGCTAATAGCCTCTATGCCTACGGACTCTTGATCGCCGGGACTGTTTTGATCGTCCAGGCGCTGAACCGTCGTCCGGATGTGTATCGCGGACAGATCCTGAGCATCCTGGTGGGGTATGCATTCCCCTGGCTCACAAATGTGGTTTCAAATCTCGTTTACGATATTGATTTGACACCCTTTGCGTTTATCGTCACCAGTATCGCCTTTGCCTGGAGCATTTTCAGGCATCATCTTTTCGAAAGTCCGCCCAATGCTTTTGAGACAGTGATCGAGAGCATGAGCGACCCCGTTTTCATCCTGGACATGCGGAACAGGATCGTCAACGCCAACCCGGCAGCGCAGCAGATGCTGGGACTTCCAGCCAGCGAAGTTGTCGATCACCAAACCACAGAAGTTTTCGCACGCCAGACAGATATACTCGATATTTACGAACATGCCGTGAACATCCGCGAGGAAATAACGATTGGACCTGAGTCGCAGAGGCATTACTACGAATTATCCATTTCGCCGCTCACTGACCGCCTCGATAAAATTCTCGGTCGGGCGATCATCCTGCACGATATTTCAGATCGCAAACAAATTGAAAATGCAATGGTGATGACACGCGACCGGGCCGTGGAATCCAGCCGTATCAAGAGCGAATTCCTGGCCAGGGTGAGCCATGAACTGCGCACCCCGTTGGGCGTCATCCGCGGTTACGCTGATCTGTTATCTGAGCCTGTTTATGGAACATTATCGGAACTGCAGTCCAAAGCCGTCAGTGAGATCATCGACAGCACCGAGCGCATTTCAGACATGGTTGGCGAGTTATTGGATGAAGCCCGCCTCGCAGCCGGCGCGGTCCAGCTTGAGATCAAGTCCTTCAAGCCTGCCGAAGTATTGGAAGACGTCAAAGAAAAAATGTCCGTCCTGGCCAATCAAAAGAAATTGGAACTCGCCGCAGAACTTGATTCTGAATTGCCTCCCCAAATTGTCGGTGACCCAACTCGCATTTACCAGATGGTGACCAACCTGACCAGCAATTCCATCAAGTTCACTAAAAAGGGTAAGGTTGGCATCCGTTTTTATCTGCACGATACAGACCAGTGGGCTATGGAAGTCACCGATACAGGCCCCGGTATCCCAAAAGAAGCGCACGAAAGCATCTTTGAGCCCTTTACCCAGGCGGATAGCAGCATTCCGCGCATATTTGGCGGCACTGGCCTGGGGCTCTCTATTGTCAAACATCTCACCAATCTGATGGATGGAAAAATCACTGTAGAAAGCGACGTTGGCAGCGGCAGCACTTTCACGGTATTTCTGCCGCTCAACAACGAGGCTCCCGAATGAGTCTACCCCTGGCCCTGATCCTGGAAGACGATCCCAAACTCGCAGAGCTGTATGAAACTGTCCTGAAACAATGTCAATATGAGCCCAGAATCATTGATTCGGGTCGGGATGCGCAAAAAAGCCTAAAAACGCTTTCGCCCGCTCTTATCTTGCTGGATATACACCTGCCCTACGTCTCTGGCATGGACCTTTTGAAGCAAATCCAGGCGGATGAACGCTTCAAGGAGACCACCACCATTGTCATGACGGCCGACTTGTACACAGCCAAGGACCTGGATGGCAAAGTGGAACACGTTCTCCTTAAAACGCACGGAATCGCGAGACTGCGCGACATCGCCACCCGCATCCTCCCGAACCAGTAACCTGCTACCGTTATAAAACCCTTTCCTTATCCCCACTAATTCAATGAAGCTGGAAATTATTAACAGAAAACCCGACGGCAAAACCAAAGAGACGCCGTTGTTATTTGTGCATGGCAAATGGCATGGGGCCTGGTGCTGGGACGAACACTTCCTGCCTTACTTCACCGGTCACGGATATGATTGCACCGCCCTCAGCCTGCGCGGGCACGCCGGTAGCGAAGGTCATGATGGCCTGCGCTGGCACTCCATCGCGGATTACGTCTCGGATGTGGAGCAGGTTGCAGGCCAGTTCGAAACGCCACCGGTCATCATCGCACATTCGATGGGCGGCTTCATCACGCAGAAATATCTGGAGGCACATCACGAGCACCCTGCCGCCGTTCTGCTAACGCCCATTCCCCCGACCGGCTTATGGCCGTCAACATTCGATGTCCTGCGAGAACGCCCGCTTGTAATCCTGAAATCGATTGTCAGCTTGAGCCTGTATCCGGTCGTCGAAACCCCGGAAGTGACGCGCTGGTCATTGTTCTCTGACGACTTTCCAACTGAATTGTTGGAAAAATATCATCCTAAGATGCAGAACGAATCATTTCGCTCTTATCTGGATGAACTGGGATTGAATCTTGTCCGAACAAAGCGTGTCAAAACGCCATTACTGATTATCGGCGCGGAAAATGACGCAGTTATTAAAGCCTGGATGGTGCGGCGCACAGCCAAAAGGTATGGCACAACCGCGGAAATCTTTCCGGGGTTGGCACATGATGTCATGCTGGAAACAGGCTGGGAAAAAGTGGCGAAGCGTATTTTGGACTGGCTGGATGAAAAAGGATTATGAGTAATGGAAATCACGCAAACTTTACACGTAACAGATCCAGAAGAGTGGCGGGCTTGGCTGGAAGAACACTATAAAACCGAGAGTGAAATCTGGCTGGTGTATTACAAAAAACACACCCGCCAACCGCGCATCGAATACAACGATGCGGTTGAGCAAGCATTGTGCTTCGGCTGGATCGACAGCATTGTAAAAAAACTGGATGAGGAACGTTCTGCCCAGCGCTTCTCACCACGCAAATCCAAAAGCGGATACTCACAGGCTAACATTGAAAGGTTGAGGGTTCTGGTCGCGCAGGGGAGTGTGATCGATGAAGTACTGAAATCACTGGGAGATGTCCTGGAACAGGAATTCATCTTCCCGAAAGATATTATTGAGGCGATCAAATCAGATAAAGAGGCCTGGAAAAACTATCAGAACTTTTCAAATACATATAAACGCATCCGCATTGCCTACATTGAAGGGGCCCGCAAGCGACCGGAAGAGTTCCAGAAGCGCCTGAACCACTTCATAAAAATGACCCGTAAGAATAAGCAGATCAGCTTCGGCGGCATCGAGAAGTATTATTAGCTATGACAGAACCCATCCGCATAGGTGAGCGCGTCAAAGTATTCCTCGATTCCAAGTTCTGGAGGAGCGAGGGCTGGTTCGAGGGGACGGTCGTGCGCATCGATCCATACTCGAAACATCGCCAGTTCTACTGGGTAGAGTTGGATCTGGAAGTGGAAGCATTACAGGGTGGAAAGTCAAATCTTGTTTCGGTGTTCAACCCGAAGAACATTCAAAAAATGCAAGCATGATGTTGAATTAGGTGTGAACCAATCGGACTCAGAACGATCTACAGGTTACAAACGCTCGCTCTGAATTGCTCAAGTTGGTAATCTGTTATATACTACTTACGTTTCAGACAGGAGTGGAATCATGAATCCCGTTGGTCCCCATTTCAAATTACCCTTTGGCGCTGAATCCTGTGAACACGAAATGGAAGCCCTTCAGAGTCATTACCAAGAGTATTACTACGAGCAGAGCCGCTTCAACGCTGAAGCGCTGGACGCTGATACATACCTGATTGTCGGGCGGCGCGGATCGGGGAAAACTTCGTTAACCAAATACTTCAACTTCCAGGAACGCTACAAAAACGCGCACAGCATCGATGTGGATGAACCGGTCATATACAACAGCATCATCCAGAAGATCTCCGACCATGCATATCTGTCACCAGATATGGCGGTCAACGACGTCTACAAGATTTGGGAATTCCTTATTTGGTCGATCATCTTTAACCAGTTCGCGGACAAGGATCCGATCATCAACCAGGCCTGCATCGCAGCCGGACAAAAAGGGAAACCCTTACAATTTATTCGCAATGTGCTGAGTGGTCTGCTCATGAAATATGTGGACGAACAAGGCCGCGTATTAGAGGAACTTTCAGACCAGCTTGCATCCGCTATTTTTACAAAAGCCAAAGAAAAGGTACTTGAGTTTTCGCACGCCGAACCCATCATTATCGCAATTGACACCTTCGAACGTTATGATCGTGAAAACATGGCTATGATGGCTGTCACTGCTGCCCTGGTCCAGTGTGCCAGCACCTTCAACATTGCCTACTCACACAGGGGCATTCATATCAAGGCCTTTGTTTCGGCGGAGATCTTTCCACACATCCGCGAAACCATCATTACTAACCCAGCCAAGTTCATTCGCCACCCGCTCTTTATGAGTTGGCGCCCCAAGGACTTGATCCGCCTGATCTCATGGCGCTTCCAACGTTACTTGAAGGCTCGCGAGGACACTCTTCCCGCCAGAGATGTAGATTGGGAAAATTTTGACGACTTGCTCAAGAAATTGTGGTATCCATACTTTGGCGAAACGATCATCAACTTACGCGGCAAGGAGGAGAAAAGCTTCCCTTACATCTTGCGGCACACACAGATGCGACCACGCCAGCTTGTCATCTTGTGCAATGAGATCGCCCGCGCTACGGAAAAGGAAGGGAGATTTCCCTTTTTCAAAAAGATTAAAATCCAGCAGATAGTTCAGCATGTTGAACACGAACTGGCAGCGGAAGTCTTGAACTCCTACAATTTGATCTATCCGCGTGTATCTGATATTGTCACCGCCCTGACCGGAGCACCTATGCTCTTCCAGGGCAATTATCTCGACCAGGTTGCAAAAAAGACCTCTGATATCTGGACAGAAGGATATTCGCTCTACAATTTCCGCAGGTTGGTAGCTGAATTGGGCATTGTTGGAAAAGTAAGAAGCAAAAGCGAGGAGACTGGCATCGTGGAAGCTGATTTCGAATACGCCATGCAGGACAGGCTGACGCTCTCCCATGATGATGAATGCGTTATCCATCCCATGTTTTATTCCAAACTGCATGTCGAGAAGAATGGCTGGATCGTTTACCCTTTCCCAGATCACGAAGATTACAATCAGTTCACGCAACAGGATTGAGCATATCTGGAGTTTCTCAAAGAACAAGAGATACGAATTCCTGAGAAAAAAAACAGCGGGATTTGAGTCCCGCTGTTTTGATTCATCGCAACGAACCCGGACTATTTGCCTGCTACCACGTCCTCGAGCATTTTCATCGTCAACGACTTGGGCCGCTCGATCGGCTGGCCCAGCGCGCGCGCCCAAACGTAGTTGGAAGTCACGCCCAATGCGCGGCCAACGCCGAACAGTACGGTATAGAAGTCGAATTCTCGCACGCCATAGTAATACTGAAGCGTCCCGGAGATGGCATCCACGTTGGGTGCCGGGTTTTTAGCCTTGCCCTGTTCCCTGAGCACCTGCGGGACAATCTCGAAGACCATGTCCGCGATCTGGACCAGGGGATCATCCGGGAAGCGCTTTTTGGCAAATTTCATTTGAGCAGTAAACCTTGGGTCAGGCACACGTAAAACGGCGTGGCCGTAACCGGGGATGACCTTACCGCTTTCGAGCGTGTCCCAGGCGTACTGGCGCAGTTGTTCTTTGGTCGGAACGCCGTTGAACTGATCGTGCACTCCCAGCACCCAGCCGAGGGCTTCCTGGTTGGCAAGCCCGTGTAAGGGGCCGGCCAGGGCGTTCAGACCGGCGGAAAAGGCATAGTAGATGTCCGACAGCGTGGAAGCAGCCAGATGGGTGGCATGAGCCGAAGCGTTCCCGGATTCGTGATCAGAATGGATGATGAAGTACAGGCGTGCCAGATCAGCGTATCCTTTTTGGTTATCAACACCCAACATCTGGGTAAAGTTAGCGCCGTAATCTAAATTGGGATCGATCTTGGGTTCTTTTCCATCTTTGTATTTCAGGTTATAGATAAAGGCGGCTACAACCGGTAGTTTAGCAGTCAGGTTGAGTGTGTCTTCCAACGCCGGTTCCCAATATTCATCCTTGTGCATGCCTTCCTGATAGCGGCGGGCAAACTCCGATTGTGTCTCTAAGGATTTGACTGCCAGCGAGAAAAGCGTCATTGGATGTGTCTCTTTAGGCATAGCACGCAGCATATCAAAGACATACTTGTGTACATGACTACGTTCGACCCATTCAGATTCCACAGCCAGGGCTTGTTTCTCCGTGGGCACTTCGCCGATCAATAATAAATAGAACAGGCCACCTACATACGGCATTTCCGCACCTTCGGGCTTGGGCAGCGCAGCCAGCACTTCGGGGATGGTCATCCCGCGGAAACGGATGCCTTCGCCGGGATCGACAAAGGAAATGTCGGTCAGCAGGGATTTGATACCACGCATACCACCCACAATCTGTCCCACAGTTACATCCGCAACCACAACATCTCCATGCTCTTTGGCCAGCGAGCGATAACGCTCACGCTGGGTAGGAAGTTGGGCTGCAATTTTCTCTTTCAATATCATCAAAACACCTCCAAAATTTCTCTTGTAGGGGAGATTCATACATTACCCCTACAGATTATTTCTAGATTTTCACCAGCTTCTTCAACGCATCGTGCGTTTCTTTAACGGCCTCGGCTGATTTTTCCAGTTCGGCTTTTTCATCCGCATCCAGATCGTATTCGACGATCTTCTCAATGCCCCTGGCCCCAAGCATGACAGGTACGCCAAAGAAAATATCGTTCAGACCATATTCTCCCTGCATGTATGCAGCCGCTGGAATGATCAATTTCTTATCTTTCAAAATAGCCTCTGACATCTGGGCGCAGGCAGCCGCGGGAGCATAGAATGCCGAACCAGTCTTGAGCAAACCGACGATCTCGCCACCGCCTTTACGCGTTCGTTCAACGATGGCATCTAAACGGTCAGCAGGCACATAGTCTCGCAACGGAACACCGGCGATGTTTGAATGGCGGGTCAGCGGCACCATCGTGTCACCGTGTCCGCCCAGAACGTAACAATTGATATTTTCCACGCTCACGCCCGTTTCCATGGATACAAAAGCGCGCATGCGGGCTGAATCCAGGATGCCCGCCTGTCCTACCACGCGATTGCGCGGTAAACCGGTCTTTTTCAATGTCAGGTACGCCATAGTGTCAAGCGGATTGGTGAGGATGATATAGTATGCATCCGGGGAATATTTAAGCGTTTCGGTCGCAGCTTTGCCAACGATTTCTGCGTTAGCGCTTAATAGATCGTCGCGAGACATACCCGGCTTGCGCGGCAGGCCAGCGGTGATGATGACTATATCGGAGCCTTCCGTAGCCTTATAATCATTCGAACCGACGATTTCCACATCCTTGCCAATGATAGGCATGGCTTCTTGCATATCCAGCGCTTTGCCCTGGGGCATACCTTCGACAATATCTACCAGTACCAGGTCGGCCAACTCACGTTCTGCCAGCCAGTGCGCGGTGGTCGAGCCGGTCATTCCAGCCCCGATGATCGAGATTTTATTGGTCATTTCTCCTCCATTTTGTATTGATATTCTATTCTAATTCAGACTTACCTAGGATGACAACTCAATTCATCACTTTGCAGGCAAACTCAGTTGCATTGTACATATAAAGGACTTACGCAGCCTGCAAAAAGGTGCCGGAAATAGGGGTACGAGCGGCGCTCGCATCCCCTATTTCCGATCCTCTCACATTCATCTGCGTAACTCCTGATATAAAAAGAGACCCTACCTGTGAAGAAAGTATAGTCTCTTTTCGCTTCAAACCTGACCTCGATTAGGCTTCCTGCGCCTCGAGATAGCGCGTAGCCTGAATCGCTGCCGCCGCGCCCATCCCCGCGGAAGTGACCACCTGCCGGAAGTGCGGATCAGCAACTTCACCGCCCGCAAACACTCCCTCGACGCTGGTTTCCATCATATGGTTGACCTTGATATAGCCGTTCTTATCCAGATCCAACTGGCCTTCGAAAATCTGAGTGTTGGGTGTATGGCCGATAAAGATAAAAACGCCATCCGTTTTCATAGTGGATTCTTCATCTGTAACGACGTTTTTAATTTTGACGGCTTCGACTTTTTCTTCGCCAACGACTTCTGTCACGATCGTATTCCACAGGAATTTAATCTTCTCATGTCCCATGGCACGGTTCTGCAATATCGCACCCGCGCGCAGTTCTTCGCGACGGTGAATGATGGTCACTTCGCTGGCAAAGCGCGTCAGGAACAGGCCCTCTTCTAACGCTGAATCTCCGCCACCAACAACCACCACTTTTTTGTCTTTAAAGAACCAGCCGTCGCAGGTAGCGCAGTACGAAACACCCCTGCCGGTCAATTCTTCTTCGCCGGGAATTTCAAGGTGGTTGGGACTGGCGCCCGTGCTGATGATGACCGTATCTGCCAAATATTCGCCGTTATCCGTCATCACTTTGAATGGGCGGGTGGAAAAATCCACCCCATTGGCCAGGTCGAACTCAGTTACTGCTCCAAAGTGTTCGGCCTGCTTCTGGAACATTTCTCCCAATTCAGGTCCACCAATGCCCTCCGGAAAACCGGGGTAGTTTTCGATAGTATAGGTTAAAGAGGCCTGACCGCCCAGTTGCATACCGGTCAGCACAACTGGTTCCAGCTCCGCACGAGCTGCATACAACGCGGCAGAATAACCCGCCGGGCCGGATCCAAGCACCAGCACTTTGACATGTTTTCCTTTTCCATCGGATGTTTTAGATGGTGTAGAGACGCTTCCAAGATTGAACATTATTTTCCTCAGTTGTTGATGTTTTCGGTTCTCCAGGATTTGGCGTGAAACGGTCGGGTATCTATCACTGCGTCTTCGCGCAGCGAACGGCGGAAATTCCCAATAAACCTGTTTTCTACTTTAAGACGCCATTATTGGCAATAGTATTACGGTATTCATTGTATCAGATGCTTACAGGAGTGAAAAGTTGCACAAAATGGGAACAAAAAAACGTACACAAGCGTCATAATTAGAATACTATAATTGATAGGAGTACGCATGAAACGCTTATTTTTATTCTCGCTGGCATTACTGGTCTTTATGGGTTTGGGCTGTTCTTTATTCAGTTCGCCCAGGCTGGTTGAACCGATCTCTGAAGAGCCTCAGGTTGTCAATCCCGAACCAGTCGAAGTTATCTCCACACTGACCGCGTCACCCATTCCTGAACCCGCTTTCCAAAAAGTAACTTACCAAGATACAACCAATAACTTCGAATTCGATTATCCTGCTGACTGGGCTTTCGACGATGGTGAACAGCAATCACGCGGATATTATGTCCAGTTCTACTCCTGGGACTGGCAGCCCGGTGACATTGTCGAGACGAATCCTGCCGGGGAAACCGTTCTATCTGTTACAGTCAATTACTGGGATCCGAAGAATGATCTCGAAGCCTTTATAGACCAGCGCAAGCTGGCCTGGGATTCGTCAGGGATTAGCATTTTGTCCGAAGAAAACCTCACCCTCTCTGAAGATCGGCCTGCTGTGCAATTTACAGTCCAGGGTCTTGATGGCGCTCAAGCCTTCTTCCTTTTCACCACAACCGGCGAGCAATACCTGACCTTGAGCGGCAATGGAGATTTGAGATTGCTGGCAGACATTGCACATACTTTGCGGCCCATCCAATAACGAAAAATATCCACGCACAAGCGGAGCTGAAAATCAGCTCCGCTTGTTTTCTTAATCTTACCTGCAGGAAATATCAATTATAATTTTGGAAAATATTTGTTTAATTTCGTCAGGAGGTGAGCATGAACCAAATGAGAAAGGATATCCTGTAATGGAAGAATCTAATGAAAAAAACAATAAAAACAAGAATCAATCACCAAATCTCTGGCTGGGTCTGATTTTTGTATTTGGTGGTATAGCTCTCATCCTCAATCAACTGAACCTGCTGCCGTTCGAATTGAACTGGTGGGCGCTCTTCATCATGCTGCCTGCAGCAGGTATGTTGAGCGGAGCCTACAACCGCTTCCGCTCGCATGGCAACGCATTTTCGATGGATGTCGCATTTACTGCTTTAATCGGCTTATTCCTGGTAGCTTTATCCTTCAGCCTGCTCGTTGGCGCGGCCTGGAATATCAACTGGAGTCTGTTCTGGCCTGCTATGATTATTCTTATCGGTCTTGGCATGATTTTTGGCCGTTCACAGAGGGGATAAAAGCAGTTACATTCCACAATAATTCTAGCAAATCAGCCTCCTTTACGAATCCGAAGATAAGCATATATGCATTGACGAAACAGAATATATGTTCTAAAATAGGTAGAAATTATCTTGTTTACCCAACAATTGTGATTTCAAAGATGCCGGAAAAGGAGCGAACATGAGCGGTGTTAGAGTTTTAGTCGGTACACACAAAGGTGCCTTCATCCTGACTTCAGATGGTAAGCGCCAGAACTGGGATGTCAGCGGCCCGCATTTCGGGGGTTGGGAAATCTATCATATGAAAGGCTCGCCTGCCGATCCAAACCGGATTTACGCGTCACAATCCACCGGATGGTTCGGGCAGGTCACCCAGCGCTCAGATGATGGCGGCCAAACCTGGGAGGCTGTGGACAACAAATTCGAGTACGAAGGTGATGCCGGTACGCATCAATGGTATGACGGCACGCCCCATCCCTGGGAGTTCACGCGCGTCTGGCACCTGGAGCCTTCCCGGTCCGACCCGGATACCGTCTATGCCGGCGTGGAAGATGCCGCACTGTTCAAGACGAGCGATGGCGGGCATTCCTGGCAGGAGATTCCCGGCTTACGCGGCCATGGTACAGGACCCAACTGGCAACCGGGCGCAGGTGGGTTGTGCCTGCACTCGATCATCCTGGACGAGAGTAACCCCGGCAGAATATTCACCGCAATCTCAGCAGCGGGTTCTTTCCGCACCGACGATGACGGCAAATCCTGGAAGCCAATCAATAAGGGGCTGAAGTCCGAGTTTCTGCCCGAACCGGAAGCAGAAATTGGACACTGCGTCCATCACATTGCCATGCACCCCTCCCGCCCGGACGTACTGTTCATGCAGAAGCACTGGGACGTTATGCGCAGCGACAACGCGGGCGAGACCTGGCACGAGGTAAGTGGGAATTTACCATCCGACTTCGGCTTCGTTGTTGACGTACATGCTCACGAACCGGACACCATCTATGTCGTCCCAATCAAAAGCGATTCGGAGCATTATCCACCCGAGGGAAAGCTGCGTGTCTATCGAAGCCGGACAGGTGGAAACGAGTGGGAAGCGCTCACGAATGGTCTGCCCCAGAGCGACTGTTACGTCAACGTGCTGCGCGATGCGATGTCAACCGACTCACTCGATCCCTGTGGCGTGTATTTCGGCACTACCGGCGGACAGGTGTATGTCTCAGCGGATGCAGGCGACAATTGGTCTCCGATCGTCCACGACCTTCCGGCTGTGCTTTCTGTCGAGGTACAGACCCTGCCATGATCCGGGTCAAGATTCCGCATCACCTGCGCGTGCTGGCACAGGTTGGCACGGAAGTGGAATTGGACATCGAAGGACCGGCCACGCTGAGTTCGGTCCTTGACATGCTCGAAGCTCGTTACCCGGTGTTGCGCGGGACGGTTCGCGACCACGTCACGCAGCAGCGCCGGCCTTTTTTGCGCTTCTTCGCTTGCGGACAGGATATATCCCATGAGCTGCCAGATACTCTTCTGCCCGATGAGATTGCATCGGGGATAGAGCCTTTACTCATTATAGGCGCTATCGCCGGTGGATAAATCGCCCAAAGTCTCTTACAAAAACCATACCAGAGTAGGTGGAACATCAACTCTTTTAATGTTA
>JBAVJG010000298.1:0-3132 GCA_049687655.1 Anaerolineales bacterium
TATAAAAACGAGGAGATCGATCATGAATAAAAAGATCATTTATGGTGTTATAAGCCTGTTAGCAATAGTTGGACTTTTCTTCGCGGTGAAGTCTATTCGCTACGAGCATTACCCCGCACCAGTTGAACCGAGCGAAGAGTGGGAGCCGTTTGTCAATTCTCTGGATGCCCAGCGTGAAGCATTTTTTGTCGATGCAAATGGTGTGAAACTGGAAGCTGAACTATTTATCCCCAATGGCGGACAAGAGCAAAAACCTGCTGTCGTTTTTTCTCCCGGTTCTGGAGATTCACTCTACCAGAACTATGCCTCCTGGGGTCTGGTAGAAACCTACGTGCTGGAGGTTTTCTTATCCCATGATTTCGCAGTGCTGCTGGTCAACAAACGCGGCATGGGACAATCCGAAGGAAACTACGTAAAGAACAGCATTGAGGGACGTGCTGAAGATATTTATGCCGCAGTAAAATCTATCAAAAATCACCCCCAAATTGATGCGGAAAATATTGGTTTGATTGGGCACAGCCAGGGAGGCTGGGTGGTCGTACAGGTCGCTGCCGACCACTCTGACATCGCATTTTTCATCAGCCTGGCCGGGCCTACCACCACGATGCGGGAGAACGCCGCCGACAACAGCTATCATCAAGGTCGTTGCCAGGGCCTGCAAGGCGAGGAGCTGGATGCCTATATTTCCAAACGCGCGAAAATGGTGGACCTGAGTATCTCAATTGGAGAACTGACTAACTTTGGTTTCTTTGGTTTTGACGCCAGAAATATGGGATATGACCCTCGCGAGGCGCTCCAAACTGTGCGAAATCCAGGCCTGTTCGTTTATGCTGAAAATGACGATCAGGTAACTCCATCCCTAAGCATTGATCGAATGAACGAAATCTTCAACAATGATGTCCCTGAAAACTTTGAGATGCTTGTAATGGATGATGCCACTCATGCCTTCCGGCTTGTCAACGACCCTTGCGAATCCTGGGTGAATGTTGAAGAACAAGAGCAATCAGAACAACTTATCGAAGTCCTGGATACCTGGCTGGCAGAACAGGGGTACTGATCCAAAGTTCAATATTCAAATCGATAATTTCGTGATCATTATTGGAGAGAATGATGATAAAAGCTGCCGAGCAAAAATCAATCTTAAATTATATAGTCATGCTAATTATCCCTATACTGGGATTGGCAGGGGGCGTTGCTCTCAGCTTTGCTTTAGGCATAAATGGCAAACCAGTCGGTAACCTGCTAGCAAACATTGGTTTCCTGTTAGCTGTGGGTTCTCTCATTCCTATTTTCAAATTTTCTACAGAGGAACTGGGCCTGAAATTAAAAACATCCGAGATGGGTTTTCATATTGGAGCAACACTGACCATCTTCCTTGGCTATGTGCTGTTTTATATCTTTGTGATCCGCATTTCCAGTCTGAAACCAATTGACTCGACTGTGATTCTGAGCCTGATCACGTACCTGCTGGTTGTGTTTGCAGAAGAAATATATTTTCGAGGCCAGGTTTACAGCTTTATTGAAAAACGGTTTTCAGCGCGAACCGCCCTGGTGGTCTCAGCGATACTGTTTGGCTTGTTTCACGCAAGCCAGGGATTGCGCGGCATAATTACGAAAAGCATCACAGGCGCACTATGGGGAAGTGTGCGCTATACAACAGGGATGATATATTTGCTGATTATCCCCGTCCATTTTGCGTACAACGCCACCTGGTTGTTATTTGAAGGCAATTGGGATACTCCACCGGGCTGGGCAGTATTCGCGGTTTCTATTGGCGAATTAATTCTCACAATACTCATCCTGGTCATACATCGTTTTCGAAAAAGCTCAACATGAACAATGCCATGATAATCACAAGATTAGATGCAACCCACATTGACTTAATTGGCAAGTTACACATGAAATGTAATAACCAAGTGGTTGGTTTTTAAAGAGCCATCTGGCTATCTAAAAAATCACACTTTGCAGGGCACAAATCTATCTAAGTAGCAGATTACAAAACTTGTTCCACCTGCTATCCTAATGGCAAGGAAAATAACCTAAACGCCCATGGAGGATTTCATGTCTCACAAACCCCAAGCAAAACACAAATATTCACTTCTCATTTATCTGCTCTTGGCCAATGGTATCACCTGGCTGCTGTGGATACCTGGCCTGATCGCTGAGCTCCAAAAAGAATATATCATGCCAAATTTCGATACCTATCATCTCTTGTTTGAGACCGGCTTTGAAAATAGTCAACACTTATATCTATCCATTGCCTTTTTCTTTGGTGTGTATGGCCCCTTGATCGGTGGTCTGGTTGCTACATGGATGGATGGTGGCCGAGAAGCGCTGGCCGAATGGTGGGGACGTATTACCCGCTGGAGAATTGGCGGAAATTGGTACCTGACTGCCATACTGATCACATTTTTAGTAGCGGCAATCCCGGTGACCATTTTTGGTTTGATTGGTGGCTTTGCTCCAAGCAATTTTCCTTTTGTATATATTCTCGGGTTGCTGTTTGTCCAACTGCTCAGGAGTGGATTCGGGGAAGAGCCCGGTTGGCGTGGATTTTTGCTCCCTAGATTACAGGCTCTGTTCCAAGGAGATAAATACATCTGGGTGCTTGGCCTAATCTGGTCTATCTGGCACTGGCCCATTGTCATTGCTCGTACCATGGCCATGATACAGGATGCTACACTCCCCCAAATGGTGATCACCATTCTGGTCTCTTTGGCTGGGAATGCGATGGCCATCATCGGCGAAACCTACATCTATGTCTGGCTGTATAACAAAACGCAAAGTGTATTCCTATCCATTGTGTTCCATGCATTCAGCAACATATTTGTGACTTGGCTTACCTCTTTCCTGGCAGAACCGCAGGCTGCAGGACTTGCTATCGCCTTGATGCCCTGGGCAATCGTAATATTCATGCAAAAAAGACTGGGGAAAGAGAATTTCCCTGGAAATCAAACTGAATTGGCAGGTTAATGATGAAACTTTCGATCTCAAACCTTGGAAAACAATATCGCCGCGATTTTTGGGGACTCAAGTATTTTTCTCTTGAAGTTCACCCTGGTATTCTGGGGCTGCTTGGCCCCAACGGTGCAGGGAAATCCACCTTCATGCGCATGCTGGCAACCATCACAA
>JBAVJG010000299.1:0-12550 GCA_049687655.1 Anaerolineales bacterium
CTTAGCGGAGCGGAAGGGCTCGCGCAGGCTCAATTGGACAGGTATGATTTCAACACGTTCAATTTGCATGGGTGCCTCCTTCGCTTTTATCGGGACACTCTTATTTTACTCTGTGTTTACGCTTTCGAGATTCAAAGGTTTCAGGCGAAAAAGTCAGGCCCCCGAGATTCTTGTTCGTCGGAGGCCTGATAATGCTTGGTTCACACCAAAAATCGGATTAACGTCTTGGTACTTTTACTACTTCATACTCTGTGCCCGAGGTTGATGTTATATCAAAGCGGGCATTGACCGCATACAAGGAACTACCGAAGCGAGCGATGGTGGTTGGTATGCGGAAGAATGAGTTGGTAATCGTGCGGTCTACAGTGCCCGTGCTGAGATCGGAACTCAACTCCACGACTGCGATCTGGTTAAAGAAATTCTGCACCACATATAGAGTTTTGTCATGCAGCAGGATGCCATCTCCGGTTGTCACTGTAGCACCACCCAGATCAATAAGGGATGCATAGCCGGTTTCCGGGTTTACTGTGTAGAGTGTGCCAAGTGCACTGTTTACAACGATCAGTGTTTTGCCGTTCGGTGTGGCATCGATGCCATTGGCGTTGAATCCAACTACGAGTTCGAAATCACCGCTCAGGGGAATCTCTTCACTCACAGCCGGGTCGGGAAGTTGTCCGTTGGCATTTAGTGGTACACGATAGAGCGCCGCCTGTGAAGAATTGGTGAAGTATGCAGCATCCTTCGTGACGACGACATCATTGATGAAGCTCGGATCCGTTGTTAGCTGAATCGTAGCGACATTTGCGCCCGAGTTTCCATCGTAGATAAATGCCATACCGGTCGGGCCACCCGCAACGAAGAGCAAATCAGTGCGCGGGTCGAACTTCATGCCGATTGACATATGGCCTTCTTGCGCAGGCACAAGCACTTCACCTTTTCCGGTCCTTAGGTCTCCGCGATAGACCGCTCCAGTTGGAATCGATCCTACAAAGAAAGTAGTACCATTCCCAGATGCAATGCCTTCAGGCTGGAAACCATTCGGGAGAGGAATCACTTCCGGAAATGGCTTGACCGCTGTACTTCCTATTGTCATGACACTGAGGATAGAGAGTAACAGCAAAAACAGAACCGGCTTACTCTTGAAAAGTCGAAAAGTTAACACAACTTACCTCCTTGTTTGGTTTGAAACCCTGCCAAAACATATCTGTGATGAGTGTGCGTTGATCGTTCCACATTGTTGCAATGCGAATGTGGTGAATCGTCCCCGTTACTGGTAGGGGATTATTATAGGCAAAGAGTATGAGTCTAACCTGAGAGATAAAAGAAGCGGGAGTTACGCGGTCGAATGAGCGAACCCCGAAAATAAGGGGGCAGCTTCGACAGCGTAACTCCTATTTATTAAGATCCTGAGAATTAAATAACAGCGTTTTCGTTATTTTGAGTTGGTTAATTTGTTAAGGCGCTCGTTAACCTTTTCGAGAAGGAGTTGTACCTCATCCCGTTCCTTAACGTCCTGTTGAAGCGTAGACACAAAGGTTGGTTTCTCCGCCTCTGAAAGGGTTCTTAATAGATGATCGTCGCGGGCTATCTGTGTTTCTTTTTGCTTCAATTTCGTTTCAAGTCGTTCGCGATACCTGTTATAAAATTCGATTTCATTGAGTGATGTAGGCGATACGGGCACGCCTTTTGTCAGGATTTCCGAGATAATCGGTAAAAGCATATCCCAGTTAACGGGTTTTTCTATAAAGCGAGTGACGCCAAGTGCACGTGCAAAATCCTTGTCTTCAGCAGCAACGTAAGTAGCAGATAGAAAAATAACGGGGATATCTCGAGTCTCAGGGTCAAGACGAATTCGATGCAGAAGACTGAAACCGTCCATCTTGGGCATCAAAATATCGGCGATTACCAATGCTGGCCGTTCCTTTAGAATGGCGTCCAGTGCTTCCTGTCCATTGCGTGCGGTGACCACTTGAAACCCTTTGAACTTTAATGTTGCATCCAATAAATTCAGGATGTCTGGTATATCGTCAACAACCAGTACGTACTTTTGTTGGTTTTCCATAGCTATATTTTACCCTTTATTGTCCGAGTCGGACATAAGCTGGGTATCTAACACTGCGTCTTCGCGCAGCGAACGGCGGAAATTCCCAAAGAACCCATAATCTATTGCTCTTCCATTTCCATGCAGTCCCATTCAGGCTGCTTTTCTTATGTGGTTATTCGATAATTTCTTCCGCCCATTTCAAATGCGCACGCAAATCAATCCCAAATCCGGCAGCTACCAGCACATCACGCCAGTCAAGGTGAGCAAGCTCTATTGCGGCCAGGAACTTGTCCGCATTACCCTGACTGAGTTTTAGCACTGCCAGTTGTATGCGTTCGACTCCTTCAGCACTGGAAGAATAAAGCTTTTCAGCGGTGCATTCTTCGATCAACATGGTAGTGATAGTTTCACGTTCATAAAGCGTGAATAGATTTGCAATGGCAGCAATTACACTGGGACGCAAGGAATTCATTTCTGACATGCCTTTTACCCACCCGCAACCTTGACTTTGTAACCCATCTTCCCCAATGCTGTAGCGATCTTTTCACGGTGCTCGCCTTGTATTTCGATCATGCCATCTTTCACCGTCCCGCCGCTGCCGCATATCGCTTTGAGCTTTTTGGACAGGAACTTCATATCCGTGGGGGAGAGAGTCAGATTTTTGACCAGCGTAACTGTTTTGCCGCCTCGTCCCTTTGACTCGCGGTGCAGGTACGCAGTCTGCTGTTGGGGAGGCAGGGATCTTGCCGAAGCGGACTTCTGTCCCTGCTTGCGCAGGTCACCATTCTCGGAGGACCAGACGGTCCGGTGCTTACTTTTGGACATAGTAGTTTGAGGATACAGGAAAATTTACAAATCAACAAGTGCAGAGTAGGAACTTTTTTTGTCAGAATCCTTAAATTTTCTGCAATCTATTGCTCCTACCGATAAAATTTGATATACTGAAACTACCGACCGTTCGGTAGGGAGAACCTATGACCAGAGATGACATTCTTGACGCTGCTGCGCAGGTAATCCGCCAGAAGGGCTTTCACGGCGCTTCCATGGCTGATATCGCCGAGGCTGTCAAACTTCAGAAAGCCAGTCTTTACCATCATGTTTCCAGCAAACAGGAAATCTTGTTGGCGTTGCTCGACAGGGCGTTGGAAATGCTTTTCGAGCAGATCGACATCATTGCCAAGCAGCCGTTGCCAGCCGACGAGAAATTGCGCCAGATGGTGCAGGTTTATTTACGTCTGTTAGCAGATAACAGCGACCTTTCGGCGGTGCTATTGTTCGAACACCGCTCGCTGGAGCCGGCCCAACACAAGCGTCATATCCCAAACCGTGACCGCTTCGAAGCCCTGTGGCGGAACACGCTCGAAGATGGCGTGCGAGACGGGTTGTTTGACTGTCCGGACACAGCCCTGGCTGCACGTGCCTTGATGGGCGTATTGAACTGGTCCTTAACCTGGTACCGCCCAAATGGGTCGCTCTCCATTGAGCAGATCGCCGATCAATACACTACGCTGTTGTTGACCGGACTTCTGAAAGACAAATAGCTGACGATGGCATTGATTCACTCGTCTACCAAATATCAGACTACCTCCGGTATCCGTATTACGCGCCTGCCGTTGGAAGCCTTTCCCAACTTTTGGGCGTATGCCTATCTAGTGCAGGTGGATGACTGGGTCGTATTGATCGATACCGGTTCCGGCAGTGAAAGTTCCAGCTCCGGGCTCGAGCAGGGATTGGCTGAAGCAGAGGTAGCTTTCGCTGAACTTACCCATATCCTGCTGACTCACGGTCACATCGATCACTATGGCGGTTTGCCTTTTTTGCTTGAACGCACGCAGGCCTTAGTTGGTGTGCATGAACTCGACCTGGGCACCATCACGACACACGAAGCACGCCTGGCGATTCTAAGCCGCAAGCTCGAGAACTTTCTCGTCCAGGCAGACATCCCGGCTGAACGCCGAACGGAATTGCTCAACATGTACCGTTTCACCAAGGCACTCTATCGTTCCGTGGCGGTCGACTTCACTTATGAAGCCCGTGATATGCAGGTCGGTCCCTTTGAGTTGCTGCATGTGCCCGGACATTGCCCTGGACACGTGGCTATCAAATTGGATGATGTGATCTTTTGCGGTGATCTGGTTCTGGAGCACATCACCCCGCATCAATCGCCTGAAGAGTTGACTCCGTTTATGGGCGTGTGCCATTACTTGGACTCACTGTCCGTTTTCGCACGCTGGGCCGGCGGCGCAACCATGATCCTCAACGGACACGATGACCCCATCACTGACCTGCCCGAGAGAGTCGTGCATGTGCGTACCAATCTGTTCCGCCGCATCGGCCAGACTCTGGATGCGTTGTCAGTGCCGCGCACGCTGGCCGGCGTTACGGAGCAGGTTTATGGTGAGATGAACGGTTACAACGCGCTGTTGGTGATCGAAAAGATCGGCGCGTATGTCGAATATCTGCAGCAACGCGGCCTGGTCGAAATCGTCAATCCGCGTGAGTTGGAGGACGATCCGCAGGCCCCGATTAAGTATTGTCGTATTGAACAATCCGATGTAAGTAGGGTGACATTAATGTCGCTCCACAAATTGATTATGTAGAAATCCTACCAAAGGAGAGGGCTTATGTATTCGTTTGAACCTGATGAAGAGCAAAAAATGCTGCTCGAAGCGGTTGGACGTTACGCCGAGAACGACCTGCGTCCGACCGGTCATGACGCCGAAGAAGAAGGCGTGCTGCCGGAAAAGGTTGTCAACAAAGGCTGGGAGCTGGGTGTGCTACAGGCTTCTATCCCGGAAACATATGGCGGCTTCGGTGAACGATCAGCGGTGACGGGGGTGCTGGCGGCCGAGGAAATGGCTTTCGGCGATCTGGCGGGGACGCTGGTGGTCAACGCCCCGTCATTGTTTGTGATGCCCATCCTGCTGGTTGGCACGGAAGAACAGAAGCAAGAGTATATCCCTCCGGTCATCGAGATGGACTGGCTGCCGTATACAGCCGCTTTGATCGAATACGCGCTGGATTTCGATCCGCTTGAGCTCAAGACCACGGCCAAAACCGACGGTGATAGCTATGTGCTGAACGGCGAGAAGGCCTTTGTACCTTTTGCCAGGGATGCCGAAGCGATGATCGTCTACGCCAACCTGGATGGCAATACGCAGGCATTCATCGTCCCGAAAGGTGTAGCAGGCCTATCGGTCGGGGAAGAAGCGGAAAAGCTGATGAGCCTGAATGCACTGCCAACCTACCGTGTCAAACTGGAAGGTGTGAAAGTCCCCAAAGCTAATCGTCTTGGCGGCGAAGAAGGACATGATTTCCAGCCGATCCTAGCCTCCATGCGATTGGCGCTGGCAGCGATGGCTGTCGGTGTAGCCAAAGCAGCCTTCGAATACAGCCGAGATTATGCCAAGGAGCGTGAGGCCTTTGGTGTCAAGATTGCTCAGAAACAGGCCATTGCTTTTATGCTGGCTGAAATGGCGACCGAGATCGAAGCCATCCGCATATTGACCTGGGAGGCAGCCTGGAAGCTTGATGTTGGCAAAGATGATGCCTTCACGGATGCCTATCTGGCCGCTACCGGCGCAGCTGACATGGCCATGATGGTTACCGACCGGGCGGTGCAGATCCTGGGCGGTTATGGCTACATCCGTGAATACCCGGTCGAGATGTGGATGCGTAATGGACGCGGTTTTGCCACGCTGATCGGTCTGGCGATCGTATAGGTAGAGGTGAGAGATGACAATAGAATTTGAAACTCCAAAACCGATTGCACAACAACAATATGTTCTGAAGACAGTTGCTGATAACATGATGCGCTCGGTCTCGCGCGAAATGGACGAGAACGAGCACGCTGTTCCTTATGGATACATCGAGTTCATGCACCAGGCTATGAAGGCTACCGGTGCAGGCTCGCTGGCGCCGAGGACAGAAGCGGTCAAAGAGGTGGATCCCAACAAACCCAAGCGGCCACCAATTGGTTACCAGATGCTGGCGCATATGCTGGAGATGCTATCCTGGGGTGACGTAGGCATGTACCTGGTCACGCCAGGTGGTGGACTGGGTGCCGCCGCAGTCGAAGCTGCAGCCACACCTGAACAGAAGCAGAAGTTCCTGGCGCGCTTTGCAGAAGGAAAACCAACCTTTGCCGCTATGTGTATGACCGAACCCGGCGCGGGTTCGGACACTTCAGCTATCAAAACCGTTGCCGTGCTGGACGAAAAGACGGACGAATGGGTCATCAACGGTGAGAAGATCTTCGTTACCGCGGGGCATAAATCCATGGTAGCTGATGATAAATTTGGCAAAGGCTTTATCGTAGTCTGGGCATCCATTGACCCATTTGCTGGCCGAGCCGGAATGCGAGGCTTCGTGGTGGAAGCCGGGACGCCTGGCGTATCCATCACCAAACTAGAAGATAAGATGGGCATCCGTGCCAGCGACACTGCCGCGATTTCACTTGTGGACGTGCGTGTGCCCTATGATCATGTGCTCGGCAGCCCGACCGTTGAGGATAAGACCGAGAAGGGCTTCAAAAAAGCCATGGCCACTTTCGACGCCACCCGTCCTCTTGTAGCTGCGACCGGTATCGGTGTGGCGCGCGCCGCATTGGAATTTGTCAAGGAAAAACTGGACGAGAATGGTATAGAGATCCGCTACGGCTTGCCGCGTAACAAACTGACCAGCATTGAACGTGATGTGATCGATATGGAAATCATGCTGCGCTCCGGCTGGTTGATGGTCATCAAAGCAGTCTGGATGGCGGACAACAAAAAGCCCAATGCACTTGAGTCATCTATGAGCAAGGTCAAGGCGGGGGATGTGTCTACCAAGGTGACACAGAAAGCAGTTGAGTTATTAGGCCCGCTAGGGTATAGCCGCGAATTCTTGCTTGAGAAATGGTTCCGTGATGCCAAGATTACCGACATCTACGAGGGGACCGGGCAGATCAACCGTCTGGTCGTAGCGCGGCAGATTCTGGGTTATAGCGGACGGGAATTGAGGTAGAGAAGTAAACAGGTCACAAGTACAACCTGTATACATGTTTACCTGCTTGCTTGAGTATCTGTTTACACTCCAAAAGGAGAGACATCCATGAAATATCAAGTTCACAAAGCCGTTGTCATCGGCGCAGGGACCATGGGAGCTTCGCTGGCAGCGCATTTTGCCAACGCGCACATCCCGGTCACGCTGCTGGATATCGTTCCCAAAGATGCGCCAGCGGACGAAAAGAAAGCTCGCAATAAGATTGTACAAGCCGGTTGGGATGCTTGCCTGAAAGGCAAACCGGCCAACATCATGTCTTCGGATTTGAAGACTTTCGTTTCGCTGGGAAACCTGGAAGATGACTTCGATGTCATCGGCGAGGCTGATCTGGTGATCGAGGCTATCGTCGAGAACCTGAAGATCAAGCAGGGACTGATGGAACGCATCGACAAGGTCCGCAAAGATACCGGCATCATTGCCACTAACACGTCCGGTATCCCGGTCAAGGATATTGCAGCAGGCCGTTCAGAGGGATTCAAACAGCACTTCCTGGGAATGCACTTTTTCAACCCACCCCGTTACCTGAAGCTGCTGGAAGTCATCCCGACCGATGACACGCTGCCGGAAGTGGTGGAATTCGTCCGTCACTTCGGCGAGTTCCGCCTGGGCAAAGGCGTTGTGCTGTGCAAAGACACGCCCAATTTCATCGGCAACCGTCTGGCTTTTGGCACAGGCGCATTCAGCTTGCATTACATTCTTGAAAATGATTACACCGTCGATGAGGTGGATACGATCACCGGTCCGTTGATCGGGCGCCCGAAGACCGCCACGTTCCGTTTGATCGATCTGGTGGGTATCGATGTCTGGGAGCACGTCGGGGTAAACCTTGCACCAGCTATCCCACACGATGAACTGGGACAGAAGTATCTGGCATCTGAGAAACCTACCAAACTTATTAGCGCCATGGTCGAGCACGGCTGGTTGGGGAACAAAACCAAGATTGGTTTTTACAAACAAACTCGCAATGAGGAAGGCAAGAAAGTTTATCTGTCGCTGGACCTGAACACCCTCGAACACACTCCATCTGAGAAACCGCGCTTCGATTCGATTGGCAAGGCCAAAAAGACCGAAAATGGTCTGGCCTCCCGTCTTAAGGTGATGCTTGACGAAGACGACAAAGCTGCCAAACTGGTCCAGGCCCTGACCTACCAATCCTTCCAGTATGCGTCTACCATCATCCCGGAAGTGGCCGATACGCCCAAGCCGCTGGATGACGCCACGCGCTGGGGCTTCATGCACGAGGCCGGTCCCTTCGAAACCTGGGACATGCTGGGTGTCAAGGACACACTCGAAGTGATGAAGTCCGAGGGCTATCCCCCTGCCGATTGGGTCGAGATCATGCTAAAGTCCGGGAAAGAGACGTTCTACCAGTACGATAATGGTACCAAGGTTGGTGTCTATGATGTCGCTAAAGAGGACTACGTCCGTATCGAACGCACCCCGGGCCTGATTCTGCTCAAAGAGCAGACCGAAATCTTGAAGAATGCCGGTGCCACCCTGTACGACATGGGCGACGGTATCGCCTGTGTGGAATTCCATACCAAGATGAACGCACTTGACGATGACATCTTCGAGATTGTCAGCGAAGGCTTGAACCGGGCGGAAATGGTGTTCGATGGTCTGGTGATTGGCAACGAAGCCGATAATTTCAGCGCAGGCGCAAATCTCTTTATGGTGGTGGTGGCTGCCCAGCAGGGCATGTGGGACCAGCTCGAAGATGAAGTTAAGAAATTGCAAGATATGAACCTGCGTATGCGTTACTTCCCCAAGCCGATAGTGATTGCCCCGGCAGGGATGGCGCTGGGTGGCGGTTGTGAGATCACGATGCATTCGTCTCGGACTGTGGCTGCGGCGGAGACCTACATTGGTTTGGTAGAGTTGGGCGCGGGTGTGATTCCTGCAGGTGGCGGTACAAAAGAATACATGCGCCGCATGATCAATCCGGCTATGAAGACCCCGGATGCCAACGTGCTGCCTTTCTTGCAGGAAGCCTTCCTGCAAATCGGGCAGGCCAAGGTGGCAACCAGCGCCGAGGAAGCCCGGCAAATGAAAATCCTGGGGCCGGAAGACCGCATCATACTAAATCGCAACCACCTGCTGACAGAAGCCAAGAAAGAAGCGCTGCATATGGTCGCGTCTGGATATAAACCGCCTGCACCGGAACCGATTTATGCGGCCGGCCGCGATATGCTGGGCGCGTTACAAATTGGTGCCTGGAGCTTTGCCGAGGGCAATTACATCACCGACTTTGATCTTGTGATCGCCAACAAGCTGGCATACGTGATGTCGGGCGGCGGGCTGAGCAAACCGGGTTGGGTCAGCGAACAATACATTCTCGACCTGGAACGCGAAGCCTTCCTGTCATTGTGCGGCGAAGAGAAAACCCAGGCGCGTATGTGGTCCTTGCTGAATACCGGCAAGCCGTTACGAAACTAAAGATTTTTGGGCGCGGATTTTGCGGAGAAAAATAGCCACAGAGATACGGAGACTCAGAGAGTTAAAAAACTCCATGACATCGTGTCTCCGCGGTAAAAAATCTGTTGAAATAACCTCCGTGTCCAAAAAGGAGAAACACTATGACAACCAGAGAAGCTGTTATCGTTAGCGCGGTGCGGACTCCTGTCGGGAAGGCCAAACGTGGATCATTGACCACGGTCAGGCCGGACGATATGGCTGCTACCGTCATCAAAGAATTACTCAAACGAACACCTGAACTTGACCCTGCCGAAATAGAAGATGTGGTCATTGGCTGTGCCTTCCCTGAAGGAGAACAGGGCATGAACATGGCGCGCATGATCGCCTTACGGGCAGGTTTGCCCATTTCAGTTCCCGGTGAGACCATTAACCGTTATTGTTCATCAGGTGTGCAAAGCATTGCTCATGCAGCCTACGCCATCTTGAAAGGCGACATCGACGTTGCGATTGCAGGTGGCGCAGAATCCATGACAATGGTGCCGATGGCGGGCTACAAATTCTCGCCCAATCCACACTTTGCGCAGGACCTACCGCACTACTACACTAACATGGGTCTGACGGCTGAGAACGTGGCCGACAAATATGGCATCAGCCGTGAAGACCAGGATGCCTTCGCGTTGGCATCGAATCAGAAGGCGGCCAGGGCTGTAGACACCGGTCTGTTCGACCCCGAACTCGTTCCTGTAGATGTGGAACTTGTTGAAGTTGACAAGAACGATGAGCGTGTAACCCACACATTTACCCTCAAACGTGACGAAGGTCCGCGCGGCGACTCGACTCTGGAAGGGCTCTCCAAATTACGCTCGGCCTTCAAGGAGGGTGGTACAGTGACCGCTGGCAACGCCTCCCAGATGTCAGACGGTGCTGCGGGTGTGATCATCATGTCCGCGGAAAAAGCCGAAAAGCTGGGACTCAAGCCATTGGCACGCTTTGTCTCATTTGCAGTTGGTGGTGTCGAGCCCGAACTGATGGGCATCGGCCCGGTAGTTGCCATCCCCAAGGCATTGAAAAAGGCCGGCTTATCGCAGGATGATATCGACCTGTTCGAATTGAACGAGGCCTTCGCCGCCCAGTCTCTGGCTGTGTTGCGCACGCTGGAACTTGACCAGGAAAAGGTCAATGTTAATGGCGGTGCAATCGCTCTCGGACATCCGCTAGGCTGCACCGGTGCAAAGCTGTCCACGCAGTTGTTTTACGAAATGGGTCGCCGCGAATCCAAATACGGCATGGTGACCATGTGCATCGGGGGCGGTATGGGTGCTGCGGCAGTGTTTGAGAATTTACAATAGATATGCGAGACCCTAAAGGTCTTCAAGACCTTTAGGGTCTCAATATACAAATTTAGGAGAAAACAATATGCCCCTCACAGTAGCAGACCTGATGTCCAAAATGCCCGGCGCATTCCAACCGGAGAAAGCTCCCGGGCTGGATGCCGTCATACAGTTCAAATTCACTGGTGACGAACCCGGTGACTGGTATGCAGTCATCAAAGACGACAAGGTCGAAGTCGAACAGGGCGAGCACGAAGCCCCAAAGATGACCCTGACCGCGGATTCCGGTGACTATGTCAAGATTTTTACCGGTGAACTGGACGGGATGCAAGCCTTTATGCAAGGCAAGCTCAAACTGGCTGGTGACCTGAACCTGGCCATGAAACTGACGCAGATGTTCAAGATTCGATAAACCTCACCAGTTTGAGTGTGCCTGAAAACAGGAGCAACTTTTAGGGTTGCTCCTGTGCGTTTTTCCCGGAGTTATGAATTAACTACTGATTTTCGGGCTTCCTCCGTATTTTTGCGTAAGTACTGTACCTACAACTCAATTCCGAAATAATATTTCAGCAATTTTTGAAATTCAGTCTCCCCGCTCAATTGACGTTTGATGCGCTTGCCGTTGGTTGTGATTGTCAGATTTTTACTGTCCAACGTTACACGTCCGTCCGGTGTGGCCAGGGATACCACTTTTTCTCGGGTAAAGCTGGATTTAGGGGAGGTCTGGTGATATTTACAGCTGGCTTCATAATCTGCCGGGAAAGCGCGTTCTTGCAGATCGAAGAAATATTGACGACCCCAACCCCCATCATGATCCCATCTTAATAGATCGATTCCATCTTCGACTGGTTCCAAACGATATGCACGCGACCCCTGTGTTTGCTCGCCGTTATATCCAAATAGCAATGGTTCGAAGAACGAATCACCAAAGCCGACATCCGCAAGCCAGTTTGTCTCATCATTAAGAATTCTGACGAGTAGGGTAAGGTGATCGAACTCACGACCACGCTTGCCGGCTTGATTGTAAACGCGAGCATTCAAGTATGTAACTTCAAATCCGATTTGCTTTAGCAGCCAGGCGAACATCCCGTTCAGTTCGTAGCAAAATCCGCCACGCTTGCGAATGATGATCTTATCCCACAAGGATTGTTCGTTGAGTTGGATGGGATTCCCTAAATGGATATCCAGATTCTCAAATGGAACTGTCAATAGGTGCGTGCGATGCAGACCGAACAACGTTTCGACATCTAGCCGGACAGGCCTGTCGTAGCCGATGCGGTCGAGGTAAGCTCGTATATCCATATTGGATTCCCTATTCAATGAACATGCCAATGGCCGAGAAAATGACCCAGGTGGTCAGGCATATAGTTATGAGAGAAAAAATCGTTGTTGCGATACCAGCAGCCCTCGAACGCATCTAGCCTGCCAGGCCAACTCCGGCCAGAAAAAGATATACCGCTCGGCGGCAGTTGCAAAACCGGCCAGAATGCCCGAAAGGGTGGCCAGCACGCCTGCTTCCTGAAGATAAATTCCCAGTGTCATAGCCATTGCTCCTTTTTCATAGGATTTTACCCGCTCTTTCACCGAGATCATAGCATCGAGATTATGGCTCTCTAGGATTCGACGTGAAAAAGCCCAGATTTGGGTATCTACCACTGCGTCTTCGCGCAGCGAACGGCGGAAATTCCCAAAGAATCGAGATTATTCTGCAAATGAG
>JBAVJG010000300.1:0-1832 GCA_049687655.1 Anaerolineales bacterium
AATGCCAGAAGTGCGCCCGAAATGCGTAACGGCCAGCGCCAGGTTTTATCCGCAGAGAAGTCGGGTGTGAGAAATAGATCGGAAACCAGCAGGAGCAGACTTGCACCCAATAGTTGGTAACCATCAAAAATATCGATGTTCTCCATGAAGGGCAACGCGAAGAAGGTGAAGTAAGCGCCAAGTCCCAGCAGGAGCGCGGTTGTCCACACATAGGCGCGCGGCTTGAGGATGTGCATCAGAGTGTATAAAATAGCGGAAGCCAGCATGAAGGCAAAACCATAGGTTATTTCTTCTACGTAACCGATGACGGTAGCTGTCAAAAGGAGCGTTAACGATACGGCAAGAGATGCCAATCCGAAGCGGCGAATTTTATCAATGGGCAAGCGGCGGAAAATTTCACTGGCTACTGCAAGACCAAAACCCCAGACCCAAGTTGCAATGGCAGTTGACAGCGCTTCTACATCAAAAGTCAGCATGAAGTTGATTGGCAAGGGATATATCGCCGCAATGGCAAACCAGGGGAAAAGGATAAAGGGGAAGATCAGATCGCTTAATACATAGAAGGCCAGGGTTAGCAACCAGAAATAGCTGCTTGCGAGATTCCAGGTACTGGGCATATCTTCGAAACGTAAGGCAACTGACACAAGAGCAAAGGCAATCAATCCAAGTTGGGATAGCTGTACGAAAATGAATAATGGCAGGCCGAACTTTGCGGTGCGCCAGCGTTTGAGCAGGTAAGTTCCACCCAGCCCAATCAATGTGGCGAAACTGAACAGAAGAAGATAGATCTCAGGTTCTGCTTCGAATAGCTCACCCAGTCGCGCAACTGAAATGAGGAACGCGACAAATGCTGCCAGACTGAAAAGCCGCGAAGCATAAAACCAGGTGCCGAAGCTCCATATCAGTGCCATGATGGCCATGACCGCAAACCAATAGGCCGCGTTGGCTTTGTCGGGGAGATTAAGCACATCCGCCAGGACATTGGCGTCAGTGGGGAGCAGGAAGGAGAAAACAACGAAAAGCGCAAAGCTCGGTTGGGACAATCGCGGTCGTGTGACGATTGCGCCGCCTGCGAACAGTATGGTCGCGGCCAGCAGGATGGGCAGGCGCGCGGCTTCTACCACAGCAGCCAGGATGGCAGCGGCTGCAATGACGAAGAATGCGCCCAGATAGAGAGCGATCTTGATGCTGGTTTCACTGAGAAGGGATTGCGTCAGACCGGGACGAGGCGAATCAGATGTTGGTGGCGGAGGGGTCTCTTTAACGGCAACAGGTTTGGGTTGAGTTAGTGGCGCAGGGGAATCTGGTTGGGAGACGGCAGGCTTCAGGTCGAAGTTGTAGCGCCGGCGAAGGACGTCTGCCAGGTCATCCTGAATAAGCCCTTGTGTTTCCCATCTGTCAATCTCATCGAGAAGGATTTGTCGTTTCTTGCGATTGAGCTTGACTGCGCGACTCTGGATATAACGGTGCGCCGAGGAACTCAGCGCTTTAAGAGCCGCCTCGCGGACAGGTTTGCTCCTGTCCTTGATAACCAGTTCCTCGAGCGTACGCAAGATAGCCACGCTGCTGAATTTTTGCTCCCCCAGTTTTTGGATTGCGCCCAGTCGTGTTTGGGCCGACGCGTCTTTTAGTCCGGCATGAATGCTGGAAAGGAATTCTTCAGGTTTTGGTGCGTTGGTTTCTTCCGACGTATCTGGCATGCTACAGCCTCACGGTTAGTATTTACTGCTTCTTGCATAATTAAGTGAATTTTGAACGATCAAAATACGGGCAAATTGCAGCTATTCAAGTTCAATTTTTTACGCAGCACACAGTAATTAGAGGTAGAGTAA
>JBAVJG010000301.1:0-5230 GCA_049687655.1 Anaerolineales bacterium
GTAAATATAATGTCATACGACTGTCCCGGCCCGGTGCGGCAGTTAGTTGGTTCGTTGATCTTGAGCATGGGTACGGAATAGGTTGGTGTGATAGTGGGTGTAGGCGTGCCGGTCACCTTAGTTGCAGCCAGGGTGGGAGTGGGAAGCGGCGTGTTTTCTCGGGTTGGCGTGTCAATTGCACTCAAAGTCATCGCAACCAGGGTGGCTGCCTGGTTGTTCAAATCGTCGCCAGGTTCTTCACCCAGCCGCAGGTTGCAGGCTGTGAGCAGCAGACAGAAAAATATCAGGGCAAATTTTCGCATGGGCTTCACCTTATTCTTTAGGAATCTGTGATTTTGGACGTTCCATTTCAAAGAGATCTGTCATGCGGACGTACGTGCTTCCCGCCAGACGACCGATGGGCTTGAGCACCGCTAAATCGATTTTATCGCCGCTGAACAGCACGCGCTCGTCTACGTGCAAATGGACGATCTCTCCTATTACGACGCTGCCTCCGCCGGGTTGGTTCCCGATTTCTACGATCTGGGTCAGCTTACACTCGAAGTGAATAGGGCTCTCCGCCACGCGCGGCGGTTTGACAGCGACAGATGGCGTGCTCTCCAACCTGGCCAGTTCGAACTCGTTCACATCCGCGGCGATCTCTGCCGAGGTCTCCACCATTTGTGCGGCCAGCTCTCCACTTACAATGTTGACCACGAACTCGCCGGTGGCTTTGACATTGTTGAGCGTGTCCTTCGTATTACCGTCTGTACTGCGGATCATCGGGCAGAACAGGACAGTCGGTGGCTTGGCGCATACCACGTTGAAAAAGGAAAACGGAGCCAGGTTGGGTTGACCGCTAGCGTTGACGGTGGAGATCCAGCCAATCGGTCGAGGTACGACCGATCCGATCAGGATCTTGTAAAGGGACGCACGCGGGTATGAGTCGGGGGTTATTTCCATGAATTAATCCAGTTTCCTGTGGACGCGGGAGGAGAGCCGGAGGTATTTCAACCTGCCATCGGAATCGCGCAAGAATTCTCCCAGCCCCTCTTTCATGGGCTCATCCAGCATGATGATTTTGTCTTTTTCGTAGAAGGCCATACGCATGGGTGGTGATGCGGGTAACGGTGGCGAGTCGGGGGTCGGAAATCCGCCGCGGGGTTTGTCGTACAAAACCAGATACCCTTTTTTCAGCTTGAGTTCGAATGCGGTTAGGGGAAGTTCGTAATCCCCCTCATATTCGTGCAAAGCTTCCTCTGTCATTTCGATGGGTGTAGGGCCGGGTGTGTCGACCTTGAAATAGACTTTCAAAGCCTTCTTGAGGGCTGCCTTCGTGACCAGCCTACCGTCTTCCTCGTTGGTCAACACAGCCAGGGCAAAACCCTTTTCAGGGATGAAGTATAGCCCGGCGATCTGACCGTGAGTCGCGCCGCTGTGGGTGATGATCTCCAGGTCTCCTGCCTTGCGGATGAACCAGGTCAGGCCGATCTGGTCGAAGCCAGTGGTGGGGTAAAGCGGTTTTCGCATCTCTCTCAAATTCTTGACCAAGAGAAGTTTTTCTCCGCTTGCGGTTTTCCCATCTCCCATATGGAAGCGCGCGTAGGTCAGTAGATCATTGATCGTGCTGATCACGCCGCCTACCGGCGCTCCGGCGCGCCCAATGGCCCAGGGTCGTGACACTTTAACTTTTTTGCCTTCTTTGTGATGACCGACCACAAATCGATGCGTGATCATGACGTCATCCGGGAAGTAGAAGGTCATATCCAGGCCAAGCGGGTCGAGCACCAATTCCTTGGCAGCCTGCTCGAAGGGTCTACCGGTCACCACCTCCACTACACGACCGGCAATGTTAAAGCCAGCATTGTTATAAGACCAGACCTGGCCCAGCGGCGTGACCTGCTCCAGACTGGCGATGTCGCGCATCATTTTTGCTAACGCATCATCACCATCGCCATAATTGTTGAAGTAATCTCCGATCCAGCCGCCAGTGTGCGTCAGCAGGTGACGGATACTGACACGCTCGGCCACCTCTTCGTCGGCCATTTTAAATTTCGGCAGATACGTGCGGACAGTCGCATCCAGATCCACCTTGCCCTGTTCTGCCAGTCGCATGAAAATTGTGCCGGTGAAGGTCTTGCTGATGGAGCCGGTCTGGAAGAGCGTGTCTGGCGTGACAGGCAGCGGATTTTCAATGCTGGTCACGCCAAACCCGGCGGTATATTCTTTTTCATTGTGATAGATGCCAATTGCAACGCCAGGGATTTTCAGGCGTTTCATCTCGGAGACGATCGTTTCGCAAACTTTCAGGAATTTTTTATTCTTGATTTTTTTCAAAGTGCTTTTCTGGTTCATGGACAATCCTAATTGAATTATGATGCTCCGATTGTATCAAAAATAAATGGACGACGTTACGTCGTCCATTTAGAGGAATATCCAATCCAGAGATAAAAAGCTTCCTACACAATACTCGATTAGGATTTATGCAGTTCGTAAAAGGTTCCCGAAAATAAGGGGTTCTCTCATTTAGCTGCGTAAGTCCTTTCGATAAATTTTTGCTCAAGGCGGCCTCCCTGCCGCCGGATGCTGCAAGAGAGTAGTGTTGTAGAGAAATAATGTAATGAACTTCGCATTCACTGCTTGTACCGCTCCATCTTGAAGAAATTTTCCAGGAGGAACGGATCAAAGAAACGCTGGTCTCGCTCCATAATTCGAATCGCCTCGTGGTTTGTGTAAGCAGGCCTGTAGCCGCGGTTACTGGTCAGGGCGTCATAGGAATCCGTGATGCGAACGATGCGCGCCTCCAGGGGAATATCCTCGTCTTTTGTTCCATTCGGGTAACCGGTGCCATCAAAGTTTTCATGATGGTTCAAAATGATCTTGGGGATGAGCGGGTCCAGGTCCAGGGTCTCGATCAACCGGGAACCCAGCAGGGAGTGCTGCTGCACCATGATATATTCCGCCTCTGTGAAGCGCCCCGGCTTGTTAATGATGAATCCGTTGATGGCAATCTTCCCGATGTCGTGGATGCTGGCGGCGAAACTCAGGAGTCGCAATTGCTCGGATGATAAATCGACCTGTTGCCCCAGTAAAGATGCAAGGTTGGTTACATGCTGGGAGTGTCCGGTGGCGTATGGGTCGCGCAGACTGATCAGGCTTGTCAGGAACGGTAGAAGGTCAGTCATGTTATCACTCCAATTACGGTACCAATAGGACCGATCTACTCACCGTCGCCTTCCAGCCACGTGTCCATGTACTCCGGTTTTTCCAGTTCCAGTGCCTGTTTTGTGATGTGCAATGGATAGAAGGTGTCCACCATTACGGCCAGTTCTTCGGTCTTTTCCGCGCCGATGGATGCTTCGGTCATGCCGGGTTGCGGTCCGTGCGGCAGGCCGTATGGATGCAGCGAAATGTCGCCCCGGTCGATGCCTTTACGGCTCATGAAGTTGCCTTCGGCGTAATAGATCACCTCATCCGAATTGACGTTCGAGTGGTTGTACGGCGCGGGGATGCCATTGGGATGATAGTCGAACAGACGCGGCACGAACGAACACACCACGAAGTTACGCGCTTCGAAGGTCTGGTGAACGGGCGGCGGCTGGTGAATGCGCCCTGTGATAGGCTCGAAGTCCTCGATGTTGAAGGCCCAGGGATACAGATAGCCGTCCCAGCCGACCACGTCGAAGGGGTGGTGATCCAGCATGTGACGGGTGATGCGGTCACGCACCTTCACGCGGACCTCGAACTGCCCCCGTTCCGTATGTGTCTCCAAATCCGATGGCACGCGGATGTCGCGCTCGCAGTAAGGCGCGTGCTCGAGCATCTGACCATAATCGTTACGGTAGCGTTTGGGCGGCACGATCTGAGATGGGTTCTCGATGGTGAAGAAGCGCGCTTCGGGGGTATCCAGTTTGAATTGCCAGGTGACCCCAAAGGGGATGACGATGTAATCGCCAGGGCGGAAGCGCAGGTTCCCAAATTGTGACTTCAATGTGCCAGCTCCCTCGTGCACCCACCAGGTCTCGTAAGCCTGCGCATTGCGATAGAAATAGTCCATGCTTTCGGTCGGCCGCGCGACACTTAAGATGACGTCGTTGTTGCCGAGCAGTGCCCGCCGGGCAGCCACCGGGTCACCTCCTGCCGGGACGTCGGTGGTCGCCAGAGCGCGGTGACGTATGGGGCCGAAGTCAGCATATTCAGGCTTGGCAGGACCCAGGTCTTCGACTTCCGTCACGCGCGGCGGCAAGAAGTGGTGATACAGGATGGACTCGATGGATGAAAAGCCTTCCAGCCCCATCACTTCTTCGCGATAGAGCTTGCCATCCGGTTTCTTGAATTGAGTGTGGCGTTTGTGGGGAATCTCCCCGAGTTTGTGATAAAAGGGCATTTTACCTCCATATTACTTGTTTAGAAAAAATTACTACAATTCTTACTCAGCTCTCGGCAGCGTCCTTGCCGCCGAGTGCACTTACAGAGTGCTGCGTAAAAATTCGAACCAGAATCCTGATTTTTGAAGATAATTCATCAGATGTAAATTCGGAGAAATATGCAAGAAGCAGTAGTAGTGTTCTACTGCAATTCTTGCTGGATAAAGCTTACCAATTCATCCGTTTCTACATACATCGTGCGATCAGGGTTGTCTGGCGCGCCGTAATCTTTGAACCAGACCAGATTCCCATTAGAATCGACGAGTGCGAATGTGTGGCTGGGCTCACCGTTTGCCAGTGCGAAGTCGTCCGCGCCGTACAGTTCGGTGACGGATCCATCATCTACCAGCATAGGGACGGTGATGCCAAGCGCACGGGCTTCTGGAGCCTGAACATCCGCCGGGTCGGTAGAAATGCTGATGAGTTGTGCGCCAGTTGCCCGGAAATCGGGAGAGTTTTGCAGGTCAACGACCTGCTGCATGCAGGGCGGTCAGCCGACTGCCATGTGGAAGAACAGAAAGACCGGTTGGCCTTCATAGTCGCTCATCGATACTTCCCCGCCCAGTGCGTTTGATAGGGTGAAATCAGGCGCCGGGCGTACTTCGTCACTTGCTGGCGCAGAAATCCCCCCGCCGCAACCAGCCAGTAATGCACTGATGAGTCCAAACGCAAGAAAAAGTTTGAATTTCATACTCTCCTCTCAGTTAGAATGGTTAAATTTTTAATTCGTAGGGAATCACACTTTCCTGCTCATTGGGATCATTGCGCGCTACGATAGCCACAACTTCCTCCGTTTCACTGATGTTCATCGGTTGGTGCGGCAC
>JBAVJG010000302.1:0-23536 GCA_049687655.1 Anaerolineales bacterium
TTGCTTATCTGGGCGCTTACAGCCTGGGTGAGACGCGCCGTGTAGACCCGCAAGCCATGCAGGTCAGGGTTACGGCTCAACAGTTCGCTTTTTCTTTTGAGTATCCTGCCTTTGGCATCTTTTCTGATGAGCTTTACTTGCCGATTGACAAGCAGGTCATACTCAATATGACATCACAGGATGTGATCCACTCATTTTGGGTGCCTGAGTTCCGCATCAAACAGGATATTGTACCTGGTCGTACGACTGAATATCGGATCACCCCGATCCGTTTAACCGACGAGCCCTATAAAGTCCGCTGTGCGGAGTTGTGTGGCGCATCCCACTCTTATATGCTTGCAAACGTTCACGTTGTGGACCAGGAAAGTTTTGATGCATGGGTTGCTGACCGGCAAGAGGAAGCTGCAGCAGCAGCGCAAACACCCGAAGGGCGCGGTGAAAACCTGGCGACTCAAAATGGTTGCCAGGGATGTCACACGCTTGACGGCAGCCCTGGCACTGGCCCGACCTGGTTTGGCATTTATGGAAAGCAGGAAGAGCTTGCAAATGGAAGCACGATCACTGTCGACGATGCATATATCCATGAATCCATATTAGAACCGCAGGCGAAGATTGTAGCTGGATTTGAGGGTGTGCCAATGCCGGCCTTTGAATTTTCGGATGATCAAATCGCAGACATCATTGCTTACATAAAAACTTTGAAATAAGGTAGAGGAGCATACATGAAATCAATGAAACCCGTTTGGCGCGGCTTATTGCTGTTCTTGATCGGGGGGATGGTAGGTTACGTGATTGGCCTTGGCCTGGATGCGCTCGTTACCGGGCGTATGGACTTTACCGCTCCATTGGCTGGTCTATTTACACTTCTTGGCTCTGTAACCTCCTTTTTCTTTGGATTGATCGGCTATCGTGGCGTCACGCGCGGCCTGGTCTGGCAGATTGAAGGCACATTGGTGGGAGGCTTATTTGTGACCGGCATCCGGGCGCTGATGGGCCTGTCATCTTTTGGAAACTTCTTCTTTACTGAGCCCGCCTGGGTTTTTGGTGGCCTGGTTGGAGCACTTTCGTTTATAGCTGGGGTGGGTGTGGTAACAGATTGGTTCAAATGGGCCAAAGGTGAAGCGACTTCTGACCACCACGCGGATGAGCCTGGCTGGCGAAAATATTTCAGTGTATCGCTCGATCATAAAGTCATTGGCATTCAGTATACGATTACGGCGATTGCTTTAATGGGATTTGGCGGTATCTTTGCCATGATCTTCCGTACGGAATTGGCCTCCTCTCAATTGCAATTCCTGACAAACACATTCCGCGCATTTGATCAGAGCGGCCTGCAGTTCTACAACACGTTAATGAGCTTACATGGCATGGTGATGATCGTTTCGATCCTGCTCGGTATTGCGGGTCTCATCAATTACCTGGTGCCGTTGCTTGTCGGTGCGCAAGATATGGCATTTCCACGCCTGAACGCATTTTCCTTCTGGATCGCAGTTCCGGCAGCAGTCCTCTTGCTGTCTGCGCTTTTCCTGGGTGGGTTCGATACGGGCTGGACCGGCTATCCGCCACTCTCCACACGCTCTCCCCTTGGAATTCAGATGTTCTTCCTGGGTGTGTTCGTGGCAGGGTGGTCGTCAATTCTTGGCGGACTGAACTTGCTCGCAACCGTGATTCGCATGCGAGCCAAAGGTATGACAGCGTTCCGTATGCCCATCTTCGTCTGGGCTGCAATTGCAACCTCGCTGATCTCCATGACTGCCACTCAGTTGATCGGGCTCTCCTTTCAGTTGGTGATGTTCCAGCGCTTGTTCGGCATGGGCTTCTTTGATGCAGCCCGAGGCGGTAATCCGGTGCTCTTCCAGCACCTGTTCTGGTTCTACTCACACCCGGCAGTGTATGTGTTCATTTTGCCTGGCCTGGGTATCATCTCCGAACTGTTGCCGGTATTTGTGCGTAAGCCCCTCTACGGGTACAAATGGGTCGCCATGTCTTCGTTGGGGATTGCCCTGGTCGGCTTCCTGGTTTGGGCTCATCACATGTTCACATCCGGTATGAACGAATACCTGCGTGTCCCGTTCATGTACAGCACACTATTAGTAGCCGTCCCAACCGGAGTTAAATTCTTTTCATGGGTGGGCACATTGTGGAAGGGGAAGATAACTACGCCGACACCGATGCTTTTCGTTCTGGGCGGGATCATCGTCTTTTTGATAGGCGGTCTTACAGGACCTCCGAATGCCACCGTTTCGACAGACTTGCATCTTCACGATACCTACTGGATAGTCGGCCACTTTCATGACACCATGTTCGGTGGTTATATCTTCCCGTTCTTTGCGGCCATTTACTACTGGTTCCCTAAAGCGACCGGCCGACGTATGAGCGAAAAATTAGGGAAGTTTCACTTCTGGCTGATGACGCCATCTTTCTTCGTATTGACATTTGGAATGATGCGTATTGGTTTGTTGGGAATGCGCCGTCGTATCGCCGACTACGATCCCCAATTGGGATTCGATGGTACGCACTTGCTCCTGACCATTGCAGGCTACCTGATTTTCACTTCGGTGGTGATCTTCCTGTACAACTTTTTCAATAGTATGAAGAATGGAGAGCGAGCTGATGGCAACGTTTGGGATTCGCGCTCACCGGAATGGCTGGTTCCTTCACCGATGCCCGTGCATAATTACGATCAGCCTTTCGAAGTTGTAGGCGAGCCATATGACTATGGACTGGCAGATTCAAAATATGTCCAGTTCATGCCTGCAAAAGCTGAAGGCGGATCAGCGGATGGCAAGACCAAAAAAGCAACATCATAGAGGGAAGGGAGTATTCATTCATGGCACACACAAATAAGGCTTCTGCGCTTAACCTGGGCATAACCATCTTCATTTTCCTGGCGGTTCTCACTGGTTTGGAATTCTTCATCGCAATTGTGATGACGGCAGTTCCTTTGCTGGTGGTGATCGCACTCGTCAAAGCCGGGCTGGTGACATACTATTACATGCACATCTATAAACTCAATGCCGAGCAGGAGGGTGATACAGAATCCTTTACATACAAATCTGGTACGAACCGGCTCGGGTTATGGTTGTTCTTGCTGTCTGATGGGTTTGTCTTTGCCGGACTATTGGTGAGTCGTTTCAATTTGCTTGGATTCACTCGTCCACATTTGAACCAGACCCTCGGCCTGGCCGTGACTTCGGTGTTGCTCATCTCATCCTTTTTTATGAACCGGGCTGAAACTTCGATGGCGCATGGTGACCAAAAAGGTTTCGTGACAGGTATTTTGATCACCATCCTGTTGGGTGTCGGCTTCCTTTTCGGTGTGGTGGGTGTGGAGTGGCGCTTGGCGGCTGCAGAAGGATTGAGAGCCGGTACAAACGCTGCCGGGGCTATCTTTTACATGATGACTGGTATGCACGCCTTCCACGTGCTGACCGGCGTGATCTTCCTCTTGATCGTTTTCAATAATGGACGCAGGGGATTGTATTCGCAAGAAAAACACTGGGCCGTGGAAGCTTCCGCGGTGTACTGGCATTTCGTTGATGTGGTCTGGATATTCTTCTACCCGGCATTGTATCTGATTGGTGTATTGGCGGGGTAGCTGATTTTAGTTTAGTCAAGGGGCGGATTATTGGATCCGCCCCTTATCGAGAGAAAAATGAATACGAAAGTTATGTGGGTTGGGCTGGGGTTGGTTGTTTTGATCGGGGTGGTCATGGCCGTGACGCTTTTCATTCCAAGCGTGGAAAACTTCCGTGGAACCTTGTATGATCCGGCACTGCCTGCGCCTGAGATCGAATTAATGCAGAGAGACGGGAGCAGATTCACGTTGAGCAGGCAGCGCGGTGAAGTCGTGTTGTTATTCTTTGGGTATACCTCCTGTCCCGATGTGTGTCCAACCACGCTTTCCGAACTGCGAAAAATCAGATCGGAGTTGGGTGAAGATGCAAGCCGCGTACAAGTGGTTTATATTACGGTAGACCCGGATCGTGACACACCTCAAAAAGTTCAGGAGTATGTTTCACTCTTCGACCCGACCTTCATTGGCTTGAGCGGCTCCCTGGAAGAGTTGGAACCCATCTGGCAGGATTATGGCGTTTTTCGACAGATCGAGGAGACAGATTCGGAGAACGGATATCTTGTTACCCATACGGCGCGCGTGTATCTGATCGACCAGGAAGGCAATTTGCGATTATCCTACGGTTTCGGGACACCGACAGATGATATTCTTCACGATGTAAAACTTGTGCTGCGTTGATTTCGATTCAAAATGAAATCTTCGATCATTAAGCGCATCCTCATTTCCATGTTGCTGGGCATTACCCTGGCAGCCATTACGACTGAGGTATCGTATCAGGTTCTCAAACGTGAAAACCGTGAACCCAGGCGTGTGGAGTTGGTGATTCCGGCTGGCACAGCCGATAGCATAGCTAAAGGTGAAGTGCCTCCCAGCATCCCGGTCGACATGAACTTTGTGGTTGGTGATACGTTAGTAGTAGTCAACCAGGACGAAGTCGATCACCAGCTTGGTCCGATGTGGATTCCGGCAGGTACCTCTGCCAGCCTGGACCTGGATACCGAGCAAAATTACATCCTTCAATGTTCTTTTCAACCCACCAAAGTTTTTGGCCTGGATGTTCACCAGCCTGTTACGCTCATGACGCGGCTTACTGGTATCTTTTTTGCAGGCTTTCCGCTCGGGGCTTTGTTTGCTGTTTACAGCGTCTTAATAACGTTCAATAAGGAAGAGAAAAAGGACGCGTGACATCCCTGCGCGCGATCTTCTCCCGGCAGTGGCTTCTGGCTACAGTCCTGGTGCTGGCAGGTGGGGCGCTGTGTGTGCGTCTGGGAATCTGGCAGTTGGACCGGCTCGAGCAACGCCGTGCCTTCAATGCGCACATTGAAGCGATGTGGGCTACAGAACCGATGATATTGACGGGTCAAACTATATCTGATTTGACGACGATGGAATACCGGGCTGTGCAGGTCAGTGGGATGTATGACTTCGAGAACCAGATCGTTTTGCGAAACCGCTATTACCGAAACCAGTATGGGTACAACTTGCTCACGCCCCTTCTTCTGGACGATGGGACTGCTGTGCTGGTAGAACGAGGCTGGATCCCCGCTGACGGAAATGACTCGCCCGCTGGCTGGCGTAAATATGATCTGACTGGCAGGGTCACAGTTCAGGGACAGATCCGGTTGGGGCAAGCGGAACCAGACCTGGGCGGAGTTCCCGATCCGACACTGGCGCCAGGGCAGACGAGACTTGAGTTCTGGAATATTGTCAATCTGGAGCGCATCCGGAAACAGGTTTCTTATCCTTTGTTACCGATTTTCGTCCAGCCAGATGTTGATCTTGAAGACACACAACCGCCGATCCCATTTCAACCGGAGATCGAATTGACTGAGGGTCCGCACTTTGGGTATGCATTGCAATGGTTTACTTTTGCGACCATCCTTGTGTTTGGGTACCCTTTCTATGTTAGCCGACAGATAAAGGAATAATCATGAAATTTTCGCTTTCTTCATCCTTTGCCCGCCTGACGTTGTTCGTGCTGATTGCCATATTTCTAGTGACTATCGGTGGTCGGCTGGTGTCATTGAGCAACGCTACCGTGGCCTGCAGCGGGTGGCCGCTTTGCACACCGCAAGGGACAATCGGTTGGATGCAGTTGTTCCATCGTGTGTCGGCAGGCTTTGCCAGCGTTTTGATGCTTTATTTGCTCTACCGTGCATGGAGTGATGTACGTGACCATCGCGTGTTACTGCCGCTGACAACATTGACGGTGACCTTATTCTTCGCCCAGATCTTCGTCGGCGGGATGGTGACCACGCGCGGATTCCCGGTTTACTTGATGGTTCTACACGCTTTGACTGTGATCGCATTGTGGGCTGGTTTGCTGGGATTGGTGATCGTCTCTGGCTTCATTGCACGCGAGACGGTAGCTTTCCCCCCGCTCGATCTTCGCCAACGCATGCGAGATTTCCTGACACTGACCAAACCAATTGTAGTATTGCTCCTGTTGGTAACCACCTATGCCGGACTGGTAGTGGGAGGCAAAGCCTGGCCGTCGTTCTCGCTGACCTTCTGGACGGTGCTGGGCGGCTTTATGGCGGCAGGCGGTTCTTCGGCTTTGAACCAGTACATCGATCGCGACCTGGACAAGAATATGCAGCGCACTTCCAATCGCCCGCTGGCAGCCGGGCGCATGACGCCAGCTGAAGGCCTGGCTTTCGGGCTGGCGCTCTCTGTACTAAGTTTTTATGTATACGCGGGATTTGTCAATTTGCTGGCGGCATTCCTGTCACTGGCAGGTATTATATACTACGTGGTACTGTACAGCATCCTGCTCAAAAAAGCTACTGTGCAAAACATCGTCATTGGAGGTGGCGCAGGAGCGATCCCGCCGTTGGTAGGTTGGGCAGCCGCAACGGGGAGCCTGAACATCCCGGCCTTGTTCCTGTTTGCCATCATCTTCATGTGGACGCCGCCACATTTCTGGGCGCTGGCCATTGTCCGTAAGAAGGATTATTTGCGCGCGGGCGTCCCGATGATGCCGGTCGTGCGTGGCGAGAAAGAAACTCGCTGGCAGATTTTGATCTACACGTTTGAGTTAGTCGCAATCACCCTGCTGCTGCCGGTTTTCAAGTTTACTGGCACGATTTATTTAGCCTCGGCGCTAGTGTTGGGTGGCAGTTTGATTTATACCGCCTGGAAAGTATGGAAGGTGCCAGGCAACAAGGTTGCATGGAGGATGTATCGCTGGTCAAGTATGTACCTGGCATTTATCTTCCTGGCACTTATGTTAGACGCGGTAGCATAATAAAGCAAAATGACTGTCATTCTCTTGGTGATGACAGTCATTTTTTGGTTAATGGAAATTTCTTACTCTAAAGCTACTTTGCATTCAATTCATACAACTCATATCCCGGGGCAACGGCGTTTGAGGGTGCCAACATACTCAGCAAAGTTTCCAGCTTATCCCAATTCTCCGAGCTGATGCGTCCGTCATTTTCCTGAATAAAATTTAGGCCGATCCTGTTTACCAGCAAATGGGTGTATCCCTGTGCGCGCCAGGAATTTAAGATTTCTTCCGCGCTGGCGTACTCTAAGCTGGTTTCATACCAGCGATCGATTGTTTCATCGGGATCGCAATTTGGCAGGCAACTCAGACTACGGGTCTCCCACAACATCAGCACACGCGCATCCTTTGGGAGTTCACTTAGTGAAGTCATAGCCATGTCGTAGTTGCCCAGGTTCCGGGTCCGGTAAGCAGCGGGTGACAGATATCTGCTCATCACGGCAAATGGCGCTTTCTGACTGACTTCCCCCCCGATTTCGATCAAGTTGAATGCGAATACCAATAGCAGAACTGCAATGCCAATGCGTCCAAAACGGATGCCCTTTACGCGCAGGTTTTTCAGTGAGTCAAACCCGATTCCGCCTAGGATAGCCCAGGCCGGGAAAAATGTCGCATACAAACGGGTCTGGATCAATAGTCCGTTCAAGCGACTGGCAACTGCCCAGACGATGAACCCCGTCACGGTGGCGATGGCTGCCGTGGACAATAGACGCTTCTCTTCCGACCCTCTGGCCTGCCAGCCGACCCAGGACAGCATCCCAAACCCGAGCATCAGCGGGCCAATCGACCACGAAAAATCTTGTTTGCCCTCCACGCCCCAAACAGTTGCCTGCCAGGGCAGGATGAGCATGTCGAGCCACGAGCCCCAGATATTGCCACGGTAGTGGTCGAGACGTACCTGGGTCATCGCGCCGGATGGAAAGAGCAGCGGGTAAAAGGGATTTGAGGTTGCCAGCCAGTTTTTGACCCACCACGGGAGACTGACAAGCGCGGCCAGCGCACCGAATAGCAAAAGATTGACAAGCGTGCGCCAGTCACGTTTTGTGTACCCATTCCACGTGATAATAACCATACCGATTAATATCAACTGCCCAGCAGTGTACTTGCTGCCCAATGCAAATCCTGCAAAAGCAGCCGCTAGTAGAAGATAGTCACTTTTCGGTATGTTTCGCCAGGTATCCAGCGCAACAATCATCCCCAACCCATATAACATGACAGGCCATTCTGTATAACCCCACGAAAGGGAGATGGCCAACGAACTTCCTCCCAGTAGACATATCACAGATGCCCATGCCGCTGTCAGGCTTATCTTTTCCTTTACATATCCCAACAGGCCGATTAGAGTCAGAGCTCCAAGACCCCATCCAAGCATTGTAGCAGCTTCTGCACCTGCCAATCCCATAGCGAGTGTATATAACATTTCAATTTGTTGTGGCATACCCCAGAAGATATTGTCAGGGTTATATGCCATGCTACCGCTCAACAGATATGAACGTGGAAGCGCCAGGTGATAAGTTAGTGCATCGAATTGCAGGGGCGGCGCGAGCGCTGTGGCTAATGTCCAGATCAGGACTAAACCGGTCCCTAGAGCAAGTGCAATTACAAATCCGTTTTTGCTAAATAATCTTTTAAATTGCTTCCACTGACGCAGCCAGTCAAGGATATGCCTCCGTGCCAATAAACCTGCAGCAAGCAGGAGAAATACGAAATAAAGCGTACGAATACCAATGGTCATGCTGATGAGAAGCACAGCCAGGCTCAAAATACCTGACCCCAAAGCCGCTTGCAGAGCTATGCTGGTTAATGGTGAAAAGCTTGTCCGGCCGGAGAGTATCCATGCGCCAATACCACCTGATAGCGAGATAATCGCAGCACTGACAAATAAGCGCCAGAACGACAGCATCGCACTGCTGATGAACTCGACTGTAAACGGTTTGTGAGTGTAGTAATACCCGACCAGTGCGATAACAAGCCAGAGTGTGGCGCCCAGGCCAATGAGCAGGGATCGGGAGTTTTTGTTATCTGGCATGCAATTTCCCAGGCAGTTTTTTTATCATCTCACTAATTACGGAAAAATTAATTAGCACACACAACAGCAGGATGATTGACGGATAGACCAACCATATAAAGCGATACCATGCTTCAACGGCATTATTATCAACCTGCTGGAGGATAATAAACAGGCTGAACCAAGGAAACCAGATGAGAATTAAGAATAAGGCAATGAGCCAGCCACTTTTATTCTCAGTAAGATAACGATGCCCGAGATAAGCCAGTAATGGAATGAATGAAACTAAATCATAGTCTGCAGAGTGGGGGGCAATGACAGCATTGAGTGCAAAGGAGGCGCCAAAAGTCAACAAGGTGTTTTTTGTGTAAATCCCCAATCCGATCAACGTGATGGAAGCCAGCAGCCAGAATAACCCAGGAGCTGTCGCTACATCCATGATTGACCAGGCAACTCTATTCTCCATAGCGTATTTTGATATGTCCGCCAGGAAATCCGGCAGCCACCACCCAAGCAAAATGGTAGGGGGCAGGTACAGGAGCAGGGAGGATGCGGTCAGCGTTATTATCCCTTTGGAGTCTCGCCAGTGCTTGATGAAGAGATAGCCTATCGGGATTATAGTTAGAGATGGTTTTATCAATGATAGGGTGGCGAGAATTCCGGCCCATATTGGTCTGTCATTCTCGAAGCAAAGCCATGCTGCGATGGCCGTAAGTATACTGAAGAGCGCGAACTGTCCTAATAAATAATTTGAAAATGCGGGCCTAAATAACCAACCGCTGACGAGCAGGGCGGGGATGAGAATGAGTCCTTTTGGTAATTTGCGATAATTTGTGGACCACAATATCAGAGCAGTTGATAACATCGCAAAGAGAAAGGCGCACCAAAAAACGGCTGCTAATTTTCCCGTAAGCCCCAACAAAACGAATGGCATGAGCAATGTAGTAATGGCGGGCGGATAATAAAATCCGAACCGATTCCCATTTGGTGTGTCTGAGCTGCCGTATATTTCCAGCCAAATTTGTTGACGTGTTGCTTGCGAATACGGACTTTCCCTGTGAAGTACTGCCTGTGTGCCAACCCAGCGCGGGTACATGTCCGCACCCAGGATCATGGTTGTGTTGCGCAGGCTGGTTTGCAGGGATTGCATCATAAAGGCGCCCACTAGAAATAACGCTAAAAATAACAAAATCAATAGAGTTGGTTTACCCAATTTCTTCATTTGATTCTTCTGATCTATGAAAGTTTGACATCTTTTTCTGGATTACATTCCTTATAACTTGAGAGTAAATGGTTGGCAGTGCGTACTTTTTTAGATATACGATGGAGCGTAGGATAATTGCGGAAAGAATTAGATATCCTACTATCCCTGATAATCTAAGTTGAGGGCTATCAACACCATACCTATCAAAGATAAGCGGAAAACAGATATACATGACACTGCTATAAGCAATGATAATTCCTGCATCTTTTAGATTTTTTGTTGTAAGTACTAAAAATGGTAATAACCACAAAAACCACTGTGGAGACCATATTCTTGAAAAGAATATGAATAGCCCAAGAACAATAATACAGTAATGAATTAAGGATTTCAATGAAACTATTTTTATTACAAGAAGTAAGCTTGGAGCTAAAAATTGTAAAATGAAGAAGAACAGTAAAAAAGGTTGCAAGTTGATACTTATATCAAGCACGCTGCTTAAAAAATTATGCGTTAAGACAGGGAGAGCAATAAATTCCATACCTCTTCCTGTCTGAATTTGGTATGGGGCTAGGATTGCTTCAAGTCCGCCTATAATGTACGTCGGCGTCAATATTGCAATGCTTGTGAGAAAGAAAAATAAAATCATCCTCCATTGAGTTTTTGATTCTGAATTATTTGCATATGCAAAAAACCCAGGAAATAACAAGACGGGATACCATTTTGTGAAAGTTGCGATTGCCAAAACTATGGATACAATTCCCCAGTGTTTTTTTGTGGCATTTGTATAAGCGATTAGGCATAGAAAAGCAGGCAATATATCAAATCGGTTGTATGTAAAGTATAAGGAGGGTGGTAGCAATACAAGATATGCGTAATTATTCAAACGGTGTGGTAATAGCTCAAGTAATAATTTGAAAACGAAGAACAAAACAATTAACATTTCCAGCGAAAAAATAATAATATAAGTTTCCATTTGCATGTTTGCATCAACCCAGGAAGATGGTAAGTGATTGATGCCAAATAGAAATGTAGGGATTTGAGGGTATTCACTGTTTGGTATAGTATGTGTAATAAACCATTTTCCCCTTTCAAAATAGACAGAGCGATCGTAATGATCGGCAAATAATCTTCCTGTTTTATCTTTATAGATTAGAGGTGCTAGAGACATGATAATCCATGCTGCAAGTAAAATTATCCAAGCTGTTAATAGCTTTTTTCTATTATTTTGTTTTTTGATGGTTGTTGAAATTGTCATGATATTTAAAAATTTTTGTTTTATAAAGGATGATCAGTATCCAACGAAAACTGTATATTGATTTTTATAAAAGTAGATATACGTCTATACAATTAATCTATAAATCACCGCGATCCACAATCCAATTACGGCAGCGATTGTTTCTGGGACGGACGAGACGATTGCGAGAAGCGCCCCAATCCAAGAATGCAACAATACATACGGGGAAAGGCAGGGCGAGGCTGCCATGGCATATTCAATTTTTCTCTTTCGGATAGATGCTACGAATAAGGCCAGTCCAACCGGAATTGATACAGGCCAGAGACTGGCATTCCACCACAAATCTGTTGCGCGTGTTGCCCCAAGCGGCCAAAGCCCGAACAATACAAACGAAAGCAGTAGAACTACTGTAAATGGGGCAAAAGTTTTTATTACCAATTTCAACCCTCCTCGACGCCAGACCTCAATCAACCAGAATGGGGCTACGGCGAGACCCATTTGAGGTTTGATGGCAATGAAAAATAACCCCCATTGTGGCGGCAAGATGAATCCGATGGCGGCCATCCAGTCCAAATTACCATTGATAATCAAATGGAGCACAGGTGGGGAGACTAAAAGAAATACGATTGCAATAGGTTTTGCCCCAAGTTTGTGGGCTACAAAAGCATAGGATGCAAGACTGATAAGCACAAGGAGTGCCCTGCCTATTGGCTCTGGCAAGACTGCCAGCGGAATCAGCGGAATAAGGCTCCAGGGCGCGTGGTAGAAACCATTCGCATTGAAAGGTGAACGGCCATGTAAAATTTCTAGTGTAGCCGGCCGGAAGGCTCCATGCCAGTCAACTGCTTGTGGCAGGTATATCGACATTGTAGCGATCAACCCGATAACTAAAATAGTTAATGCGCCAGCCAGCAATAGTTGTTTGCGTGTGATATCTTTGAAGTCAAGCCTTTTCATTTTAAGGGTTGTTGACGAAAAATGGCATTCCTTTCATTTTGGTATACCAATTCGAAAGCAGAATTGTGTTCTAAATAAGCATACAAAGCCATAGCTTCCGGATTATTTCGATTCCATAGATAAACGTATGAGAACGGATTGTCCGCGAAAGAATTCCAATTATCAAGACAGGTTGCACTTTCGCGAGAACAGGCTTGCAGATTCTCGTAAGACTCAACGCGGCTTCCAAACTGTCCATCATTGACCCATTCATAACCGAAAATTGTGCCCTGGCTATGCCTATCCGTCAACACCGGAAACCACTCTGACCAGGCATCGCGCAGTGGAAGCTGACCTGTCACAAGCAGAAATTCACTGTCCTGTGGAGTATTTTCTTTCACCCAGGCAAATGCTTCCATATCAACAGGTTGGAGGCTGAAGTCATTTTTGATTTTCTGACCAGTTGTGTACGCTGACATAAGGCTGTAAGCAAACAGGAACAGGAGAAAATAGCGGGACGTTTTACCAAGTAAAGTATTTTCAAGTGCCTGCTGGACATTTATCGGGGATATTGTTCCCTTATCATTGGGTTGCAGGGCGGGCAGAACAACCATATCTAGTGCGTATCCGATCAACAGAGACAGAGGCAGCATCATGTAGAGAGTTCCGCCACGAGGTTCGATCAAGTGCAGGATGATCAGCCATCCGGGCAGTAAAGTCTGCTTACGAGCCAGACTGGCAAATAGACCGATCAGTCCCAACATGGAGAGCAAGGGTAAGAAGGCTTCATCTGTGAACAGGAAACGGAAGAAAATAAAGAGCCCCACCAATGGGTTGAAGCTGTCCTGTCCCGAGGCGGTCATGGCGGCTATAAATGGTCCGGCCCCGTGACGGCTTATGACCAGACCCCACCAGGGGGCTGTCAATGCCAGTATGCCGGCTGCAATGCCCAGGGAGAGCAGGAACCCTTTTCGAGAACGGTCCTTCCACAGATAGAAAACCAAGGCTGTAATGGCGGTGTGCACGCTTGCTTCGGGGTGCGTAAAAACCGTCAGAGCGCCGAGCAGGATGCTGCTCAGGAGGTGACGCGTCTGGTGCGCTTTGTAGAAACGGTAAGCATATACCATCGTCAGCATGGCAAATAGCATCCCAAAAGAGCGTGTGATGCCGCCGCCCATAATCGACCAGGCGAAGGTGCGTGGTAACAGGGCAAAGGCAAATGTCCCGAAAACGATTTGCAGCGGGGAGTCGGTTAGTTCCCTGGCAAGCAAGTAAAAGGCCGGAATAGTCAGCGTGCTGATAAGAGCCGGAAGTATACGGACAAGTTCAATTGGCGCAATGTGAAGTAGATCAGCTAAAAGACCAGTTATATAAAATGCCAGGGGAGGATAAGCAAATGGGATTTGGGCATGATTGTAAGCCGCGAAGAGAGGTAGCGCGTAATGAGCCTCTTGAAGGTCAACGATCATGGCGTAAAACAAACCGCCGTCATTGAGCGGAAATTGAGTTTGCAGCGTAGGTGCCAGTCGGATGGCAAGACCGATCAGGGTGATAAAAATTATGATGGCGATAAATGCAGGGTCTTTTATTGCGGAGGTCTTTGGCTCGTATGACTTTGTATTATCCATAAGTTTCCCATCAGGGTGCTGTATTTTCCCTCAAAATTATGGCAGTTTTGTCATTATACAATGTTTTCCAGCCTTCACCCGATAGGGCATCGGCGAGCGATGATGAGAATGGCAGTATAGCCCATTCGATTTGATATTTCTTCAGAATGGATTCCCAGCCCTGCGAGGTAGTGATAACCTGCTCGTACTCGCGGGTGAGTGTTTCCCCGTAAATATGGGTATGCCCGTCCATGAAAATTTGGTACTCAGGCCAGGTTTCCAGCAGGATGTAACCACCCCAATTAAAATCATTGAGCATATGACCTTTTTGAGGATGAGATTTCAGCCAATTGACTGCCTCAACTGGAAACACATGAGCATCAAAAACGTTGCCCTGATGTAGTGGATCGATGGATGCGCCAGATATAAACAACCTCGTGATAACTAGAGCCGTGATCACCACCCAGGCCAAACCTCCTGATTGCGCTTCGGTATTTTGAATGAAGGCCTCCATTTTTACAAATCCGGATTGTGGTTTTTTAGATTGGAGCCAATTAGAAAAGGTTCCTGCTGCGATGGGTGCGGTTACGATTGCGAAAATCGGGATCATTCTACTGGAATACAACGCCAGCATTGAGAAACCTGTCAGGAGAAGAATAGAACTCCAGGGTAGCTTTTTTGTATTAAGCGCCAGCCCAATGATGAGCAAAGCCAACATCAGAAGGAAGGGCCAGGTACCAGGTAGATGAAAATTAGCGGATTGGTATTCGGGGATTCGGGATGTAATGTAAGCGTTACTGCCGAGTGTGAGAATCGCTTTCCAAATCTCAGGTCCCGAAGGAGATAGGAATGTAACCGGAATGGATGCCAGGCCGCTGATGAGCAGGAATCGAGATTCAGCCAGCTTCCACCACTGTTGTATGCCCTGTTCGAATACACTGCCAACAAGAAAAGCCAGCCAGATCAATATTCCCAGCAGGAACATGCCATGGATATTGACCCAGAAGATCATCAGCAAAGGAAATAACCACCAGGCTTGGCTTTGCCCGGTGCGTACTCGTTCCATGAGGTAAATCCAAGTGACTGTAAAAAGGTATGTAAAGATGTGCGGCCGGGGAAGGATGTGTATTATGCTGGCGCTCAGGGCCAACAAAGTAAATATCAATGCCGTTAGAGGTGACGATACTTGACGGGCGTGTCTGGAAACAATTGCAAAGGTTAGAGTGATAATCAACGCAACCAACAATATGACACCGTTGAGTCCGAAGAATTTGTACGGGATCGCAAGCAAAACCTGTGCAAGCCATTCGTGCGGATAGGAGGGGAAACCAACAGTACGGAATGAAAATATGTCAACGGTTGAAATTTTTGCGGTTTGAAGGGTAAGTTGGCCCACCAGGAGATGGCGAGGAAGATCGCCATCCAGATTCAGGATTTTTGGTCCGCTGGCGGCTATGCCCCAGAATATTGCCGCCAGAAAAATATATTGCATGCGTGGGATGAAAAGGCGTGTCCACCTCATAGATGTATTTTAGTTTGCAAATCCAGACTCGTACATAACTAAATCATTGAATTCAGGATGTATGGAGTTTATTTTCAGTATCTTTACGCGAATTGCGTAAGTCCTAATCATATATCTAGCAGAGAATCAAAAAAACGGAGCATTTCATTTGCTCCGTTTTTTTGTGCTTGGTTATTATTCGCCCAGGTAGTCGCGTAATTTCCTGCGAATAGTGGGATGTCGTAACCTGCTGAGGGCTTGTGCCTCGATCTGACGGACACGTTCGCGTGTGACGCCCATCTTCCGGCCGACTTCCTCGAGCGTGTATGCCTGTCCATCCAGCAGACCATAACGTAATTGCAGGATGCGCACTTCACGTGGAGGCAGACCATTCATGACTTCGCCGAGATGCTCTCGCAGCAAATTATAAGTGGCGGTGTCATCGGGAGGAGGAGCTTCATTGTCCTCGATGAAATCACCTAACACCGAATCTTCTTCGTCGTCCGTAGGAGTTTCCAGTGAAAGCGGACGGCGCGCTACCTGGATCATATTTTCCACCTTCTTGGGTGGCACTTCCAGTGCGTCAGCCAACTCTTCTACCGAGGGCTCGCGTCCCAGACGTTGAGTCAACTGGTGTTGTACGCGCAGCAATTTATTGATTTGATCACCCATGTGCACAGGTACTCGGATGGTGCGTCCCTGGTCGGCGATTGCGCGCGTCACAGCCTGGCGGATCCACCAGGTGGCGTATGTACTGAATTTATGTCCGCGACGATAATCGAATTTCTTGGTCGCGCGGATTAATCCGATGTTACCCTCCTGGATTAGATCCAGAAAGGGGACTCCGCGTCCCATGTATTTTTTGGCGACCGAAATCACCAGACGGGAGTTGGCCGTGATCAAGTGCTCACGTGCAGCCCAACCATCTTCGATCAGACGACGTAGTTCTGTGCGACGGCGCTGGCTGACCTTGCCCTTTGCCAATTCCTCACGCGCCAAACGTCCGCGCTCGATGCGTTGAGCCAGTTCTACTTCCTCTTCTGCGGTTAACAGGGGAACGCGACTGACCTCTTTGAGGTACAGGCCAATGGTGTCATCAGTGTCAATATTGGCAAGGTAATCCTCAAGAGCGAGCTCTTCGTCCTCTTCTTTTTCGGCTTCTTCGGCTGCCAGTTCGTCTTCGCTGGGTTCACTGGTAACCACATCCTCTACGAAGGGGATGCCTGCGCTCAGGAGCGCTGAAAAAGCTTCCTCTAATTGCTGAACATCTTGTTCAGCCTCGGGAAAGAAATGTAAGATATCGTCTAAAGTGACGTAAGACTTCTGACGACCTAACTCGATCAGACGTGCAATCGCTGGAAATTCTTCATCTTCCACGATCAACAATTTATCCATGTCCATCAAAAAATCAACCTACCTTATTCATAGTTGAGTCAAGAATACACTTTTTTGCGTTCAAATTCAATACCCAATCTTAACCTTCAATGTTTCCGGACGGAAACACAGGTTCTCACAGCCCCGCGTGGCGGGATTGCGGTGCTAGGGCGCTGGTGTGGGTGTGTTCACATAGGGTGGCGAAGTGACCAGTATAAGCAATGAGTCCAATCCGGTTTTGCTGACAATCAGAATATCATCGCTCTCATCGACACTTGTGTAATAACCACTTTCTGTCGGGGTGAGGTCGCCAATTCTTACGGTTTTCACCTTCCCACCCGTAAGTTTAACGGTCATCATGTAGGAGGGCTGGGCCAGACCTGCATCAGCGGAAGCAACTTCCGGTCTGGATACGATACGGAGCGAAGTCAGTTGCGAAGCCGCCGCTTCCGCAGACCCCTGGTTTGCTTCCGCTTCAATTGGCTGTTTCAACACCCATTCGCCGGCTTTGTTGCGTTCGATGCTCACATCGTCGCCAGTCTTGCTACTGATTTCAATGCTGGTGGGCAGCCCGTCGTTTTCGGTGATCAAGTATTCAACCGGCGGGACAGGTGTAGCTTGTGCTTCTTCCGTTGTGGCCGGTTTATTTTGATTGAGGTAGTACATGAGGCCGGCCAGTGCCAGGAAGGCGATCAGTACGATCCATGTCGAACGCTTCATGGCTTAGCCTCTTCGACGGCGCATTGCCCAGGCGTACACACCTGCAGCGATAACCACCAGCGGGATTACACAGAGCGTGCCAACAATCGTCAGGATGAATTGGGCAGAACCAGGAGGATTAAAAGTGCGTTCTTGCGCTGCATTGCTGGTCAGATTAATCAGCGCATCCTGTTCGACTGCCCAATCGACTGCGTTGATGAAAATATCGCCATTGCCGGAAAAACCGAAGTTGTCGTCCTGGGCGAAAGTTGAACTGCCGAACACGACCACACGGCTATCGGTATTCATATTTTCGGCGGTAGCAGCCAGGGTCATCGGACCGAGCGAGTCAGTGCCTTCATCGTATGCCAATGCCTGTTGCCCCTCCAGCGATGTAAAATCGGTCTCGCCCCAGGACTGATCAATGGTCAGCACCAATGCTGTTGGAGAAACGTCAGTATTTTCTGAGTCGATAGTAATACTGCGTGAGTACGGATAGATGGTCGCAACACCCTGCATCTTTTCAGTGATGGGGTGTGCCGCATATTCCGCGCTGACGGCGAAGAACGGCGAGGAGGGGGAATTGGTGTCGACGACGATGTCGTTATCCAAGTTGATGCCCCAGTTTGATGCCAGGTAATCAGCCAGCAAATCCTGTTCTTCCCCATATTGAGTCAGAGGTACAGGATTCGCCAGGAACATCAGGCTGCCTCCATTATCCAGGAAATTCTTGATAAGCTCAACGCTGCTCTCTGTGAACGGGACGAGCGGTCCCGCCACGACAAGCGCTCGTGCATCATCCGGGATGGCATTCTCGGCTTGCAGATTCAAGGTGTTGACCACGTAGTTCTTGCTTTCAAGCACCTGCCGGACACGCGTGTATGCGCCCTCACCAGGGCTTTCTGTATCATGCTCGCCCTCGCCGGTCAGGAAGTAGAGCACGGGTTTATCCGGATTCAACAGGCGGATCAGTCCGTTTGTCAACTCACTCTCGGATGCGACGCTGACAATTTCCTGGCTTTCACCCATTTGTAGCAGGATTTTCCCGTCACCGGTAATGCCAAGCTGGTTGACCAAAACCGGATTGGAATCCGGGTCCATGAACTGGTAATCGAACTTGCCATCGCTGTTGGCTTTTAAATCCTCCAGCAACTCAGCAGTGTTCTGCGCGTTCAGGCGCACGCTGTAAAAAGCGGTTGCGTATACAGGTTCTGGCAGACTTTGCAAGGTGTCTATCGTTTCGGGTGCCAGTGTATGTTGTTTGTCTTCAGTTACATCCCAGCGTTGCGGGTATTGATTCGCCAGCATGTTGACCACGATCAGGATGCCAGTAAATGCTATGAACAAGACGACTGAGTTGCTGCCATAACGCGCCTGCCGTCCGGTTAGGATCTTTCGGACGCGCTCGGGGTCGAGAAGTGTGTATACCGCAAGGCCGACGATAAGGACTGCGATACCGATGATAAGCAGGCGATTGAGTAGTTCTGCATCGGGCGGGGTATACAGGTCAACAGCGGCGAAGGCGCGTACAATCAACACGCCGATTGTGGTTAGGAAACCCAGGCCGGATAGTACCAACCCAAGCGGAGCGAAGCGGCGAAGATCAGAGTTCATTATCGCCACCTCCGCGATTCAATCGCGACGCTACCGATGAACAAACCCAGCGAGGTCACACTCAGGAAATAGACGATATCTGATAGGTTAATGATTCCCTGGCTGAGAGAGTTGTAGAAACGGTCGTTCATATTTAGATAATTGAAAATCTCGCCGCCTGCGAAAAATATCTGTGCGGGGATACCGATTAGGAACCAAAGGATGACCAACAAGCCCATGGTCAGGAAGAAAGCAGAAAACTGGTTGCTGAACATAGCTGAAATGCTGACCCCGATTGCCAGAAAGGCAGAAGCCACCAGAATAATTCCCAGATAACTGGAAAGCATCAACTGCTGGTCGATGCCGGGCGTAACCATGGTATTCAATGCAAATGGGAAGATGATGGTTATCCCGATAATCGTTAACACAAATAGAAAAGAACCAAGCCATTTGCCAACCACCAGCTCCCAGTCACGAACGGGGGCGGTCAGCATCAGCTCGAGGGTGCCCATGCGTTGTTCGTCGGCCAGCAGTCGCATGGTTAATGCGGGTGCGGAAAAGACCAGCAGAAAAGCCATAGGACCGGTGACGATGGAGATATCCGGTGCCTGGTTCTGGCCAAATGGGTTGCTCGTCAGATTGATGATGTTGAGCGCGAAAATGACGCCAATCACACCAAAAATGATCAGCATTACAATATAAGCAAGAGGGCTGCTGAAATAGATTTTGTATTCTCGTTTTGCGATAGTCCAGATATTTCGCATAAATACCTCACGCTGCCATATCTACGTTTTCTTCACGGGTCAGTTGCAGGAAGATGTCCTCTAAACTCATGCCGATGAGGCGCATTTCCAGCAGGTCGTAGCCGGCATCTACAGTGACGCGGGCTACGTTGGCGCGCACATCCTGACCAGGTGCGAACTGGAATTCCAGAACGCCTTCTTCAGCTGCCAGCACGTTGGTAATGCCTTCGATCTTTTGGATTTTAGTGATCAGATCATCGGCTTCACCGCGTACGCGCAACAGACATCGCTCAGAGCCAATCAGGCTGGCCTGCAAATTAGCAGGAGTGTCTTCTGCAACAATATGACCTTTGTTTATGATAAGCACGCGGTCGCAAAGCTGCTGGGCTTCGGTAAGGACATGGGTGGAAAGTAAGACGGTGCGCTCTTTACCGATCTCGCGGATCACATTGCGCACATCGACCACCTGACCGGGATCCAGTCCGATGGTCGGCTCGTCCAGGATTAGGACCTCGGGCCTGTGCAGCAGAGCCTGTGCCAATCCTACCCTTTGACGCATACCCTTCGAGAGATTGCTGATATAACCCTCGGCGCGATCTCCCATACCGACCATCTCGAGCGTCTCATCGACACGATCTTCCCCGTTGGGCAAGTGGCGTAAGTCGGCCATGAACTTGAGATAATCAAAAACCGTCATATCGTTGTATAGTGGAACAGTTTCAGGCAAGTAGCCGACGCGACGACGTACTTCGATTGATTCAGCGACCACATCGTAACCGGCCACGGTTGCTTCCCCTTCGGTGGGGGGCATATAGCCGGTTAAAATGCGCATGGTTGTGGTTTTGCCTGCGCCGTTTGGGCCCAAAAAGCCCAGGATTTCACCCTGCTCGGCTTCGAACGTCAGGCTGTCAATGGCGCGGCGCATCCCATAATCTTTGGTAAGTCCGCTTACACGAATCATCAAGTTCTCCTTATATGATGATCTGACGAAATAAAAGGCACAGCAGCCGGGTGGCGGCAGTGCCAATGGTTCGTACCTTGAATACTATACAAGATTTCGAGGGGCAAAGTCAAGCAGGTTTTAAATTTCTAATAAAACGCTAATATTTGTTGTCTTTCTTACATTTTTATTGTACACTTTTATTTGTCTAGGAATTACACGGCACGCGAATAAATGCCGAAAAATAAGGGGGATGTGCGTCACGCGCCCCTTATTTTTCGGATACCCTCATCTTTAACAGCGTAAAGCCTGGCAAAGGAGAAATTATGACAGAACTACTTTATCAAACCGATAGTTTCCTGAAAGAATTTGATGCAACTGTGACAGCCGTGGATGCTGAAGCTCACGCGGTGATACTGGATCAGACAGCATTTTATCCAGGTGGTGGGGGACAGCCAAACGATACCGGACGGCTCACTTTAGTTGATGGCGAAGAGTATCCGGTTACGAAGGTCAAGAAACAGGGCGCAGACGTTCTTCACTTTTTGGGCGGCGATGCCCCCTTACCACAAGTCGATGTAAAGGTACATGGCCAACTCGACTGGGAAAAACGCTACCTGCTCATGCGCACGCACACCGCATTGCACGTGCTGTGTGGGACAGTTTTCCGTGATTATGGGGCTCTGGTCACCGGTGGGAATATGGAGCCTGGCAAGGGCCGCATGGATTTCGAGTTCGAACGTTTGCAGGGGGAACTTGTAGGTGAGATTGAAGCTGCTGTCAATAAAGAAGCGGAAGCTGGCCGCGATGTCCGTGTGAAAATCCTGCCGCGCGAAGAGGCCTTCCAGATCCCGGATTTGATCCGCACCAAGATCAACCTATTGCCGGAAGGCATTACGGAGGTCCGCACCGTGGAAATTGTGGGACTGGATCTACAGGCCGATGGCGGCACACATGTCAACAATACATCAGAAGTAGGTAAAATAAAGGTTGTGGATTATAAAAGCAAAGGTGCGATCAACAAACGCATTTATATAGAAGTAGTTTGATAAGAGAGTCAGCCTGTTGACCGGCGCAGTAAAACCTGCCCCAAAATTACTTGATGATCAGGAGAATAATAATGAATAAGAAATTGCCTGTACTGTTGGCATTGCTCTCGATACTGGTTGCAACACTGGCTTGCAACTTTGTTACGGGGGGATCAAGGGAAATGAGTCTTGAAAATTTGCATATGGCGTTCGATGAGGATGGTGCCAGCCCAACCAAAGTCTATGCTTCATCTGACGTATTTTATGTGGTGGGCGATCTAAATAACGCACCCGCCGGTACTGTAGTGGAAGCCAAATGGCTTGCTGTGCAGATTGAGGGATATGAATCCGGCGAATTGATTTATGAGCAGGCAATCAACGATTTTACAGATGAAAACTTCAATGGGTCGATTTTTTTTCAGTTATCCAATGACAGCGGATGGCCTGTTGGTGAATATAAAGTGGAACTATACTTGAACGGTAGTTATGATCAGTTTGTGTCTTTTAGTGTTCAATAACTCTGCCTTTGCCTTATAGCTTGGATTGCCACCGCAATGGGGTGGCAATCTTTTTTCCATTAGTGGTTATGCAGTTGAGTAAGAATGGCCCTAAAATAAGGGATGCGAGCGCCGCTCGCATCCCTTATTTTAGGCACCTTTTTGCGAACCACCTAATTCCTAACTATAATTATGGCAATATAAGGAGGTAAGTATGGAATATCGTAAACTTGGAAAAACGGGACTAAAAGTCTCCCCGCTTTGTATGGGGACCATGCAGTTTGGATGGTCGGTGGACGAAACGGACACACAGCGCATCCTTTCCCGGACCGTTGAAGCTGGTATCAATTTCATCGACACTGCCGACGTCTACTCGAGGTGGGTGGATAGCAATCCTGGCGGCGTTGCGGAGGAGTATATAGGTCGATGGCGGAAGCAGGCCAAGGTCCCGCGTGACCGGTTGGTGATCGCGACCAAGGTGCGCGGCAGGATAGGGGAAGGTCCAAACGACGAGGGCCTATCTCGAATCCACATCATGCAGGCAGTTGAAGCCTCGCTGCGCCGCCTGGACACGGACTATATTGACCTTTACCAGACTCACTGGCCGGATAACGATACGCCTATTGAAGAGACTTTACGCGCCCTGGACGATCTGGTCAGGCAGGGGAAAGTGCGTTACATCGGTGCTTCGAATTACAAAGCCTGGGAGTTGATGCAGGCACTGTGGACTTCAGATACGAATGATTTTGTCCGCTACGATTCTCTACAGCCGCACTATAACCTGATCAAGCGTGAAGAATTTGAACGCGAACTGCGTGCTGTATGCGAAGCCTACAACATTGGCGTGATCCCTTACAGCCCGTTGGAAGGCGGCTTTTTAACGGGTAAATATCGCCGAGATACATCCCTGCCAGACAGCCGCCGCGCTGAAGGTCGCCAAAAGTATATGACCGAGCGGAATTTTACCGTGCTCGACAAGTTGGATGAGATCGCCGCTTCGCATCATGCGACTGTGACACAAGTGTCATTGGCCTGGCTGTTGGCGGACCCTGTTATTTCCAGTCCCATCATTGGTGCGACTACGCTCGAACAGTTGGAAGAAAACCTGGGGGCGTTGGATGTAAAATTGACGGCGGAGGAAAAACAAGAGCTTGATGAATTAACAGCCTGGGGATAACAAAAGTTCAGCTCTCGATTTAGTTTGGCTAGATCGAGAGCTGTCGATTTTTTTGCAGCATTTTCTTTATTCTATATGTCAGGACTTACGCAAGAATACGGGTGAAGCCCGAAAATAAGGGGGGGCGTGCGC
>JBAVJG010000303.1:0-2473 GCA_049687655.1 Anaerolineales bacterium
GGTTTGATTGCCGAACTGCTGGTGCGCACGTATTACGAGTCCCAACGCAAACCGACTTATCGCATCCGCAAGACCATCAACATTCCCGAAACAAAACCTGAAGAATGAAAATTCTGGTGCTGATCCATGAGTTTCCCCCCGTTGGCGGCGGCGGCGGACGGGCAGCGCAGGATATTTGTCAAGGCTTGACGAAACGGGGGCATGAAATAACCGTCCTGACCGCACATTTGAAAGGACTCCCAAAAGAAGAAACTGTGGATGGGATCGGTGTACAGCGAATCCCGTCCTTGCGGCGGGAGGCCTTTCGCGCCGATCTCAAAGCGATGGGAGGCTACGTTCTTTCCGGACTTTGGGGCGGCTACCGTTTAATCAAGCGCTGGCAACCAGACCTGATCCATGTGCACTTCGCCGTCCCGGCAGGAGCGCTGGCCTGGATGCTTTCGAAGTTGACCGGCGTTCCCTATGTGATGACCGTCCACCTGGGTGATGTCCCCGACGGCGTGCCGGAGAAAACAGGAGGCTGGTTCAAATGGGTCAAACCGTTCACCCATCCCATCTGGCGGGATGCGAAGCAAGTGATCGCAGTGAGCGAATTTACTCGTCAGTTGGCGCTCAAACATTACAAGCGAGAGATCGTAGTCATTCCCAACGGTGTGGTTTTGGACCGGCTGCGGCCAGCAGGCCTTCGGGTTCAGGAACCGCCGCGCATCGTGTTCGCTGGACGTCTGATGGCGCAGAAGAATCCTCTCCAAATCGTGCGCACCCTGGCCGAGTTGAAAAATTTATCTTGGAATTGTGTAATGCTTGGGGATGGCCCGCTCATGCAGGAGGTGCGTCAGGCAATCGCAGAACATGGCTTGCAGGAACGTTTTACGCTGCCAGGTTGGGTCACTCCTGAAGAAGTTTTGGAGTGGTTCGATAACAGCGACATCCTTTTCATGCCGTCTTTATCGGAGGGATTGCCGGTGGTTGGCGTGCAGGCCTTAGCGAAGGGGTTAGCGCTGGTCGTCAGTGATATCGGTGGGTTTGTAGACCTGGTGGATGAAGGGGAAAATGGTCACTTGATTGACAGTTCTGATCCCTCTGGATATTCTCCAGCATTACGAGAACTTCTTGTAAATCAAAATCTATTGACTAATTTCCGGGGAAAAAGCCTTGTAAAGGCTGGCGAGTTTGATCTCAACACAGTTGTTGAGAAATATGAGCATCTCATCGCGAAAGATTAGTTTCGCTTTGACAAAACTGTCTTCAGTACGCTATGGATTTGAGGAAACAACCTTCTGACAAAAAGAACTTCTTCAGTCCAGGCAACCTTCTTAAGGTGACCCTGGCTCTAGTACTGATTCTTTTTGTCCTGTCGAAGACCGATATCCAGGCCATACTTGGCTTAAGAGAGCGTGTTTCGTATTCCTGGGTACTTGCCGGGTTTGGACTGTTTTTCTTAATGACGGTGTTAAAAGCCCTCCAGTACCATATCTTTCTCAGACAAGATATTCGCTATATTCGAATGCTCAATATCGTGGTCATACAAAATGTCGTTTCCAATTTTGTTGCCACGGGAGCGGGTATTGCTTCTTATTTCGCCTTATCGCGCATGGAGCAAGGAGTCAAAATAAGTCGTTCCGGGGTAGCCTTTCTGCTCACCAAGGTCGGGGATGTAGTTGCAATCTGGATATTTTTGCTGGTATCTTGCGTTTTGGTCTGGGACCAGATTGTTCCATTACAGGGTTTTGTGGTTGGGCTCTTGCTTGCCATGGGTTTTGTCATCCTGATAGTGGTCCTGTCCATCCTGTTCAGGCAAGCATTTGCTGCCGGGCTCAGGGGGTGGTTGGTAAAATTAAAACTGACAAGCATAAAATACGTGCGTTTAGGCCTGAACGTGTTGGATGAAGTCGTTACACAGGAAGAGACATTCAGCCTGAGACTGTTGGGGTTGGCAACGGTATATTCCCTGATCTATTTGTTGGTTACTATGCTGTGGTTCTATGCCAACATCCGCGCCTTTGATGTCAAGATTGGTGTGGTAGCAGTTGTGTTCGTAAACGTCTTCGTTCAACTTATGTCTAATCTTCCGATCCAGGCATTTGGTGGGTTGGGCGTCAACGAAAGTACTTCGCTCTACCTGTATCAATTCTTCTTCTCGGGACAAGAAGTGCTCGCGTCGGCTTTGATCGGTATCCGCATCCTGTTTTATTTGATGAATTTGGCTACTCTGTTGTATTTGCCAGTGAATAAACTGCTTATGGAGAGTAACAAGATAAATTTGCGTTCAAAGTAACGCATGAACGAAAAAGGGGCAACAGATAATTTTCAAAACCAGTCTTGTTCTATTGATGATTTTTACCAAAGAAGATAATATTCTGTTTCGGGCAAGCGGTTCGAGATTTTGCCAGGAGCCTTTGAATAGAAGAAATATATATACAATCATAAAATTGTTTTAAGAGACTATATTATCGAGAGATAGCATTGCAGA
>JBAVJG010000304.1:0-1944 GCA_049687655.1 Anaerolineales bacterium
TGAGCGCCGACAACGCCGCGCCAATCACGAATCCAAGCTGCACCGACATCGTTAACCAGGCTCGTCCCGAGTCATCCAGTGACCAGAGTTTTGTCAACGCCGGCACAACGGCCGATGCTGAAAAATAGACAGCCATCGAAAACAGTACCGATAAAGAAAGTAGAATAATCGTGCGCCATTTATCATTCATTATCAGTTTCCGGTTTAAAGGTGTAACACCAGGCCTCGCCCTCCAAAACATTTTCCCCATTTTGCTGCGTAATCGCGACCTTTAGCTGTGTAACAGGTTTCGAAGCGTGGATCGATAAGATTTCTGCCTCGGCAGTGATTGTATCGCCGATGAAAACCGGCGCGGTAAATTTCCAGTTCTGGCTGAGGAACACGGTGCCCGGACCGGGCATATCCATCGCGACGAGCGCGTGGAGCAATCCAGTCGTCAATCCGCCCTGGACAACCAACCTTTTGAATTTCGTTTTGGATACAAAGTCTTCATCGAAATGCAGCGGGTTGTGGTCCCCGGTTATCTCCGCATAGGATTTGACATGTTCTGCTGTGAGCGTGATCGAGCGCGTAGCTTTTTGCCCTACTGATAGATTTTTCATTTTTCATACTCCTAAGGCTAAACATAATCTAAACACATCGAAGATTATACTGCCAGGGTACACGACAGCTTGAAAGTGATTTCAAACGAAAGGCTAATGGACTTGATATCGTCTAAATGTATGTATGACTTTATTTGTTTCAACTACAGGACTGTGAGAAGATATGTCACAAACACAAACGAAGGACAAAACCGAATTTTCGATTCATCCCGCCACCAAAATTGCTTCCGTTTCTTTAAACGTATCAAATCTGGAACTGCAAACTGCCTTCTACCAGCAGGCGCTTGGATTTAAGCTGCGCAGGCAGGAAGGCAACCAGGCAGTTCTAGGCACCGATGAAAGGGAACTGCTAAATCTCGTTGAACAACCTGGTTACAAACGCTACCGTCAGGTAACAGGGCTTTATCACATGGCCATCTTATTTCCGAATCGGCGAGAACTGGCGCGTGTCATGGCGAGTTTGTTCGCTATGAAATATCGCAACTATCCCACTGACCACATCATGACCAAAACCACTTACCTGGATGATCCTGAAGGAAATGGAATCGAGCTATATACCGAATCACCAGAAGATGGATCCTGGTCGATGGAAAACGGAGAATACATCACGCGTCGCACGGACGGTTCTCTAAGCAGTGGTCGCGAGCCCCTAGATGTGAAAGCCTTGTTCAGCCATCTTGAAGAAGATGACAAATTAGATGTGACTGTTCCTCCGGAAACACGCATCGGACACGTGCACCTGCACGTGCGCGATCTGCATGAAGCCGTGGATTTCTATCATGGCATCCTTGGTTTCGACATCATGGGCGTGGTCGATTCAGTACGCATGGCATTCGTCTCCGCAGGTGGGTATCACCATCACGTAGGACTGAACACCTGGCAGGGCGAAGGCGCGCCACCGCCCCCGGCTGACGCGCTCGGCCTGCGTCACTTCGCAATTGAACTCCCGGGCCAGCCCGCGCTGAACGAAGTCATCACGCGTGTAAACGAGGCTGGCATCCCCGCTAACCAGACGGAGGAGGGCCTGCTGCTGCACGATCCTTCGCAGAATGGAGTCTTGCTGACCTCAGCAAAATAGAATCTCTAAAAGCGCAAAACATCCGAGGTCCCAGTGCATGACCGGGCTTCAGATGTTTTTTGTTAAATGACTAAAGCCGGGAAATCGGTATAAAGATTCAAAGCGTTGTAGCCAGGAACAGGGTAGGGTTTCCCTGTATTCCAAATTGGGCAAGCCCCTATTTACTTTGGTTCGGATTTCAAACATACTTATGACTACCATCTGAAAAGTAAATTTGAGAATCTATTTGTTGGAGGAGAATGCCTATGTTACCCATCGGCGATG
>JBAVJG010000305.1:0-2052 GCA_049687655.1 Anaerolineales bacterium
GAGCGATATAAGCCTGCGAAGCCTAATTCCTCTACAAGTTTCACAATCCTTTTCCAGCGCGGCCAGTTCAATCCATCCTGGCCCTCGATCATGATAGCGATGTCCATTGTCGGTTTCCTCTCTATCAGGACTTACGCAATAATACGGAGGAAGCCCGAAAATAAGGGGGGGGCGTGCTGCGCACGCCCCCCCTTATTTTCGGTATCTTTTCGCAATGTGCATAAGTCCTATCTATATTGTTCTATGCTAAATGTGAAGTTTCTCCAGGTCGATCTCTTCCCGCAGTAGACGTAGTTCTTGCATGCTGGGTGGCTCGGTCTTCCCAATGCGTCCATCTGTGATAATAAAGGCTATGACAAAAACAATAAGGCCACACCGCTGATTGCAACCAGTGTGCCGAGCACCGCACCCCAATCGAACTTTTCTTTGAAGACAATCCAACTGATCGGTAAAAGAAACACCGGAGGCAGGGCAATCAAGGTACTGGCGATGCCGACCTGAGTATGCTGCAGCGCAAACAGCGACAGGGTCGCGCCTAATACGGGACCAGTGAAGGCCGCCAGCGTAAGCCATCCGAGCACATTTGGCTTTTCGCGCATGCTATTAATTGTTGCTCCGGTTTTGCCCTGGATGCCGGCCAGAGCCCAGAGCACGATGACCGCCGCCAGCATGCGGATAGAGTTGCCCGCGATGGGCGAGAAATTATCCGTCAAGCCTTGCTTGGAGAGCACATAGCCGACCGCCTGCCCTGTGGCTGCACCCAGCCCGAACAAGATACCCTGAACCGGGCTGCAAAGTTGATTGGGTATGTCGCTCCTGCGCTGTATGATCACCCAGGCAACGCCTGTCAGTGTGACGATCACACCCAGCAATTGGATGCCGGTCAGCGTCTCGCCAAAGAAGATCCATGCCAGGCCGGCGCTCATCAACGGGGCCAGGCTCATCATCAGCATGCCGCGTTGCGGACCGATACACAGAAAACTCTGGAAAAGGAAGACATCTCCCAGTGCATAGCCGATAGCGCCGGAGAGTGCGAACCACAACCAGCGATCTGCTCCAGCGTTGACGGGTAAAAGGTAACCATTGAAAGCCCAGTTCAGAAGCATGAGAAATAGCAGAGCTATTATCACGCGTATGCGGTTGACAATGATCGAGCCGACTTGTTGTGTAGCTTTGGTGAAAAGCACCGAAGTCCCGGCCCAGACAACGGATGTGAGCAGTGCAGCCAGTTCGCCGATGATGTCCAATGTTGCTCCTGCGATGTTTTTTCTACGCCGAGCGGAGGCGTTCTTCCACAGTCGCGGCGATATTCTTAGCGACTAAAGGTCCCCATCAACTCAGTTTCAGCCAGGATGTGTCCATCTATGGCCGACAGTACCTGACCCTTGTTTGCGGTTTCGTCCAGGCTAAAGGTGGTATCCAACGCGTACAGCTTGAAGAAATAGCGATGCGTGCCCCCGGGCGGGCATGGTCCGCCGTAATCCCCCCGCCCCCAGGAGTTTTTTCCAAAGGTGGCAGATACGTCACCCGCGGATACGGCTTCTGGAAGTTCGCGCACACCCGCGGGAATGTTGAACACCACCCAGTGATCCCAGGTGCCGCCGGGCGCATCCGGGTCGTCCATGATAAGCGCCAGGGACTGTGTCCCTTCGGGCGGGTCGCCCCATGTCAGCGTGGGCGAAATATCTTCCCCATCGCACGAGTATTGTACCGGGATCGGCTCGCCCTGTTCGAAGGCTGCGCTGTTCAATTCAAAAGGCCGGGCCGGGTCCATGGCTTCGGGCGAAGCTTTGGTGAGGGCGGGCGCTGCGGTTACTTCGACTGGCGCTTCAATTGTCTCGGTCCCCGGTGAAGCACAGGCTGCAAGGAGCAGAACACAGATGCCCAAGATTGATAATACACGTTTTTTCATGATGTTCTCCTTCAGAGCTCTACTCTTTCGACGCCTTCGAATCCCAGGATAAAGTCCGGGCCATAGGCCAGGGATGGGGTCTGGAACCCGGGCTCGAGGTCCCCGACAAGAATGCGTCGCATTATTTCCACCGCTGTCTG
>JBAVJG010000306.1:0-3560 GCA_049687655.1 Anaerolineales bacterium
TTGACGCCGCGCGCGATCACGTCCATGCGGATCACGCCACGGTTTTCAGTACAGATTTCGCCGAAGAGTTCATCGCCTTTTTCGCCTGTCCGTTCACCAGCGATGAACAGGGACGGGGTAAGACCCAGTTCCTTGAGCACATGCGGCGTGCCCCAGGCTTCGGTTTCGCCGTTCTCCTCGTTGCCGACCAGAAGTAAGGCAATATTGGGGAAACTGTAGGGGCTTCCCGTTGCGTTTGAATATGAAGACTCATCGCTCATCCCTATAGGGACGCCCCTACCCTTGAACATATCTTTCATCCAGGCCATATAGGTGGCGACAACGGTTTTCATGTCCGCGGCGCCGCGGCCCCAGAGATAGTCGCCTTCAACGCGCGGGATGAATTGGGAATCGTCAGGGTTGGGTTCGACCACATCGAAGTGGCCAGTTAAAAGAATGGGCGAAGTACTACGTGATGTGTGCGATGTGCCATGCTGTGGAAAAGTGACGTAAATAGCCGGATACTTTCCATCAAAGTACTGGGCTTCCAAACCTTGATTACGCAAGTAATCGTAGATGAAAGTTCCGGCACGGTGGACTTCATCCAGGCGTTCATCGGGGCTGGCGGTGACCGATGGGATACAGATGAGATGCTGCGCCAAATCCACAATCTCAGCTGTTTTGTCGGGATACCTGTTTTCGATGCTGATACCTGCTGTCGGGCGGAAACGCACGGGCAGTTCGGGATGCTGGCGGGCATCATCACGCGCATATTGCAGGAACTGGCTAATCTTGGCTGCATCTGTTCCCAACGATGGATAACTCGCAGCGATCTTCTCTACTTCGAGCATAACCTGTGCTTCACGCTCTTCGGCAATGAAACGCAACACAGACAGCGGCACTTCATCGTTGGCGCCCAGTTCCAGTTGCAGGCGCGTTCTTAGCTTTTCGGCTGTATTGGGCGCACCTGCGGCCATTTCGCTCAATGGGGTCAGGTCTTCCCACATACCCAGGGATTCAGCCAACGGCCGGATTTCCTCAAGAGTCCACTTCAGGAATTCACGCATGGCGACCGGTTTGCCGGTTAGCGGATTCTCGATCTCAGCATGCAAGCTGTGTTTAGCGGCTTCCTGCTCGTTGCGGCGGGCACGGCTCAGGTCTTCGCGGTCGTATCGGAAACCGCGCGCAAACTCGGGGTCCGCGTAGAAGCGGATGAGCAGCAGATGCTTAAGGGTCATGTTGGCTACGTCCAATTCGAGGGGGTGACCACCATCGTCGGTGCGGATCTCGACACGTCCCATCGGGATGTTGATGCGCGCCAGCAGGTTCTGTTGCTCGATTTGGCGAGCCATCTCTTCGGCAGGCACATCTTCACCAACGGAATACAGGCCACGTGTATAAAGCTGCGTGAGCTGTTCCCCGGTGGTGGTGATCAGCCGCTCGACGGGTTCGGCAAACGAGCGAGCGCGCACCGGCGTCCAGTTGTTGTTGCCGAAACGCACACCGCGCCGGACGAGGTCATAGGAGATGCGCTTGTAGTCCTTGTAGGAGCGGTACAGGTCGGGCAGATCGATTTCAAGCGGGTTGGGGAAGGTCAGGTTACGAACGGAGTCGTATTCGGTCAGAGTCACCATGGGGCGCTCACCACGCATCTGAGCCTGCAGAGGTGTGGAGGCAGACACAGCGATGTACAAGGCCGCGAAGGCACGTAGCAGCCGCGAGCCGGTAATGTAAAACTCGGATTTGAACTGGTCGAGATGCTGCTCACCGCGCTCGGAAGGGGGCAGGTGCATGAAGTCCCAGGCGAAAAGCGGGGCAGGCAGCGACAGGTTGACGTGAATGCCTGCGGTGGCAAGCGTACCGCCGTACATATCCACGCAGCGCTGAATATAGCGTTTCTTGGCAATGCCCCAATTACCCGGAATGGAGTCATGGCTGACCGGCGTCGAAAAGGGCAGGGTGCCGGGCCAGTAGAACAGGCGCTCGCCAAAGGTCCCTCCCGCCAGGGCCAATGCGTTGATGAGCGCGGCTTCCATCAGGCGGCCTTCGTAGATAGCGCCGCGCGGGGAGTAATAGGGCTGGGTGGCCCATTCGATCATCCAGTTAAAAGCCTCCAACTGGGAGAAGTCGCGCAGCGCGGGTGGAATGATCTCGGCGCGCAAATAGTCCACAAAGGATTGCTTCGCCGGCCCAGAGCCGACCGTCAGCAGGGGACGGAAGTGCTCGTCGAGCAGGTTCCATTCGATCTCGAAACCGTTCAGGCCACTGGAGGGCTTGTCCTTACGGGCGGCCTCTACGGCAAGGGTGTATTTTTCAGCGAATTGGGAGGGAGAGTAAGTCATGAGTTATTTGCCTTTGGCGAAAGGACAAGAATGATGAAAGGTTTCATTCTCTTTCTTCTTTCATCTTTTCATCTTTCGTATCTATCCTTTCAAAGAATTCAACCCGGCCACCAGCCGTTCGTAAGCACCTTGCGTGCGCTCGGGGGGCGTGGCATACGAGAAGCGCACCCAGTCGCCGCCGAATGGCGAGAAGAAGGCGCCCGGCACAATTGCAACGCCGTAGTTCTCGCCCAGATACTGTCCGAGCGGCTCGCTGTCTTCCCAGCCTTTGGCACGCAGGAACTCACCAACGTTGATGAAGGCGTAATAGCCTTTACCGATGATGTGCTGCATCCCGCTCTCATCTAGCAGTTTCTTGAGTACAACACGGCTGGCATTGGTTGGTTCTACAATTGTCTTGGAGGCTTTGGAATAACCCATCTCATAGGCAGCCATTGCTACGGCCAGCGAATAATAGGTTGGCATGACGGTGTGCGAGGCGCGCGCCACGATGAACTTGATCAGGTTCTCATCCGCCAGCAGGTGACAGCTGCGGATGTTGGATGCCCCCAGCGACTTGGTCAGCCCGTCCAGGAACAACAGGCGTTTACGTTCTTCAGGTGTGAAATTCTTCAGAAAGGTATTCAGGTCATTGGGCCCCTCGTCGGTGACGTAATGATACATCCAGTCAAACAAGACGAAAGCCACCCCCGCCTCCAACGCGGACCGTGCAAGTGCTACCATTTTCTCGGGGGAGGTGGTTAACCCGGTCGGGTTATCGGGATTGGTGATCACCAGACAGGCGATCTTGCGCCCCGACCTCGCAGCAAACTTGACGCTGGTCTTGATCCCATCTTCTGAATAGGCCCAGCCGTTATCCGGGTCACCAGGCGACCACATCACATTGGCACCAATACCATACGGCCCCCAGTTGTACGAAATCCAGGGCACGCGCGAAACCGCAATGATGTCACCCTGGCGTCCATGGCCGAGCGCAAGCATAGCCTGGTAGGCTTTGACCAGCGCATCGCGTCCGCCGCAGGTACCCAGCACGTTAGTGGGTCCCCACCCCAACGATGGGTCAAGCTTCCAGTATTTTTTGATCACCGATTCGCGATAGTCAGCCGTACCGAAAGGCATATCGTAGTGTGTGCCATGCTCGTACTGCATCTCGGCAGCACGCTTCAAAATAGCCTTCGGTACCCCGGGCAGAGATGCACCGCCATCGCCTTGCGAGGCATCATAGATCGGTGAGCCAGG
>JBAVJG010000307.1:0-3838 GCA_049687655.1 Anaerolineales bacterium
CCAAAAGATTTAGCGCTTGTTGATTGGCTGTTATGTAGTGAAAATCAAGGCTGATAATAAAAATGCACACCCCTGTTTGCTCAAATAGAGCATGGTAAGGCAAATTGTTATTCCAATTTTGATTTAACCTGATGACAGGTTTTTTAAGCTTATTTAAAACTTGCTTTAGTGGGATAGTTTTCTCATCCATTGTTCCTCATTTGGGTAAAAAAGCACTTATACAGCATCCATGTGCGCAATCAGCAACCTTGACATAGCCGCCATTGCTTTCGAAGATTGCGCGAGCAATTGTCAGACCAACACCAAGCCCTTCGAATTTTCTTGTATCTCCCCTACTTATCTGATAAAAACGCTCAAAGACTTTCTCCCGAAGTTCAGGCGGAATACCTGGCCCATTATCCTGTACTGTGATGGACAAACCGCCTTCAACAGCCTTTATTATTAGAACCACCTTTCCTTTGTCCGGGCTGAATTTAAACGCATTATCTATTAAGTGCAGTAAAGATTGGGTAAATTCATGGCGAGGAACATTGGTCTCCCCTTCGATCTCAATAATTGGATCAACGTTTAGCTCCTTTGATTTATACCTCTCCATTAGTTTTCGAATAAGTGGAAGGAGTTGTGTGCGGATATCGATTGGCTGCCGAATCCGATTGAGATTTCCTTGATCGATGTTGGAAAGCAATATCAAGTCAGATGTAAGAGATTCCAGTCGATTTGCGTTTGAGAGTGCCATCCGAAGAAAATGGGTTTGTTCTTCAGGGCTATCAAATTTCTTATTGACTGCAATTTCCAATGGTAAGAGAATATTTGTGAGAGGAGTGCGCAACTCATGGTGAAAATTTTGCAGGATTTCTTGTTTTAATTGCGCCATTTCTTTTTGCGACTCTACCTCCATCTGCTCACGACCACGAGCTCTCTCAGTTTCAACGCGTTTCAGCAGCGCATCAATACGCGCCAATAATTCTTCTGTATCAAAGGGTTTTAGGATATAGTCATCTGCGCCTTCCTTGAAACCCGTTACACGATCCTGTACTTCTGTTCGAGCTGTAAGGAATATAAAAGGAATGGCTGCAAGCTCAGCTTCCTGGCGTAATCTTCTTCGCATTTCAAATCCATCGGGAAACGGCATCATAACATCTGATAAGACTAGATCGGGCCTGTGCTCTCTCGCCATTTCTAACCCTGCTGCTCCATCTTTTGCTGTAATTACCTGATAGCCATGTCTTTGGATTTTTAATCTTAATCCCATAAGAATTGCCGGATCGTCATCCACAACGAGTATGGTGGAAATGTTACCGTTCATGGTGCAAATCTCCTAACCCTTGGGTCATGCCAGTTGATTTTCCTACCAGGGTAAGGTTAGAAGTGTTATCAACAAACATGATCTGGATATTTACAAGCGCAATCAAATCCCCGGAATTCAGGACACACCGATTTATTTTTTTTCCATTAACATACGTTCCGCTAGTTGAATTTTTGTCGTAAAGCACAAATTGATTTGTTTCCAGAATAATCTCCGCATGATACCGAGATAGAAAATCATCGTGAAAAACAATATCATTTTCTAAAATACGCCCAAGTGTTGTTATTTCTTTCGACAACGGAATTACCTGTCGATTGACAACCAAAAACGCACCACGATGATTAAAGTAACGCCTAGAAGAAACATCATTGTTGTCATCCATCGTAATATTATCCTTTCCAAACTGTATTCGAGAAAAGCGAATTACATAAAAATTATGGTAGAAAGTGAAGCTGAAATCTATTCGCTTTGCTTGAATTGATCGTGCTTATATAACCATTGGTGCTAGTTTTTAGAGTGAGAACTCGGCAATGCTCATCTTGTAAGGATCAGCATCGGGATGAATGGAGTGGAATAAATCCAAGAGCACATTGAACATAGCAGATACATAAGCCAGACGCATTTGGATGTAAACCGCCAGTCTGTGCCGAATTCGTTTCAAATCACTGACTACCGTTACCAGAGACAGAGCCGTTTCAACACACATGCGCTCATTCCAGGTTCCCTTTTTGCAAATCTTCATGTTTTCTGGAACACCCTCCTTATCACGAAAGCCATAATCAGCCAGAACAATGGTTTTGTCAATGAATGGCTTCACCAGCGAGTTAAAGTGCTTATCGTTCCTATTCATGGTTGTCCAATCCCAATCTACAACACGACCAAACTCGTTGAGCAACCAACAAAACTTGATCCCAACGCTCCAACGACCCTTGTCTTTACCTTTTTTGCCAACTTGTTGTGGACTACGACCTTGGCGAATAGGAAAAATCAACTCAATCGGGTAACTATCGATGACCGTAAAGAAAGTTGGATCAGCCATTAGCAATTTGCACCAATCCTGATGTGTCTTGAGCAAACGTTGTAATCGGGTTCGCTCAGGCAAGGTACCGTCACCAAACCAATCGCCATAATCGCGTTCCAGCCAACGATAAAAGGCTCGAAAGAAGCCGCCTTTGAGAGCGAACAAAATACCAATCGTCACCAATTCGCTCGGATACAATTTCGCTTGTGAATGTCTTGGGATACCTGGCATGTTATCGTCCACAAGGCAGAAAATATGTAGGATAATGTCCTCTGTAGTCATGGGGTGTCTCCTCAATTTGGTTTCGCAACCTGAGGATACCCCATGACTCAACTAGCACCAAAGGTTATTAGCATCTACACGACTTATTGGCGCGTTGGGAGCCCTTAATGAATATTTATCGACCGAAATTAACAATGCAAAAATTTGTTTTACTTCTCAGCATCCTGCTGCTGGTTATCTCATCCATTGCGGTCGTACCGAAAGTGGCCGCGCAGCCTGGAGATAAGGGATGGGGCAAAGTGCGTTCGATCTACGCAGCTGATTACGGCTTGTCCGGCCCGAGAGGCATGGCCTTCTCACCGGATGCCAACGCCTTCCTGCTGTGGGATGCAAAGGACGACGTTACAGGCATCAGCCTGCGTGAAGACCCTGTGGATATGGCGGGCTTGAATATCCCCGTAGAAGACGCCCTGAACGTGGCCTTCGATAATTCTTCGAACAGCCTGTTTGCTCTCAATGCGGGGAACTCCGAATTGGAGCAGATGCATGCCAACGCGGCCGGGAGACCCAACCCCTCTGCAGGAGCGACCTCGCGCTTCAACATGGCTGCAACCGGTTTGCAAAATGCGAAAGGGATCGCGTTCGACCCCGAGAATGGCCGTCTCTTCATTCTTAACGGGAATGGGACCCAAATTGTGGCCATCACGCCGGACAGCGCTTCCGGCTTTGACGGCGGGGCGGCGGAGCGGGGGGGCAGACTCAAGAGGCTCAATCTGCAGAATACAGTCGATGGGCTGCACGGGCTGGCCTTCAATCCCCAGGACGGGCATTTGTATTCGTTCCAGTCAGCCGACCAAACACTGTATGAATTCACGGAAAACGGGGGGCTGGTTTCCACGTATGATTTGAGTGCGGTGGGACTTTCAAACCCCCAAACCTTGTTGTTCGCGCCCAGTTGGGACTCAACCGACGATCCGGCCACCATGAATTTATTCATGTTGGACAGCGGCAAAACCACCCTTTCACAGGTTCAACCTGACCAGGCGGACATGGCGAGGACAGGTTCTGCCAAGGATGCTTTAATACGCCCCGCCCAGGTCGCCTCGACGAATGGCCAGATCGTTGAATTGTCATTGGCAGCCCCCCTGGCGGCGCCCTCTGTGATCCTTCCGACCACGCTGATCCAGACCATAGATGTCTCCAGGAACGCCTGGGGAGATTACCCCAACCCGTCCAGCCCCGATCCGGCCGGTGTGGCTTACTGGCCCGCGCACGGGACGCTGCTGATC
>JBAVJG010000308.1:0-2588 GCA_049687655.1 Anaerolineales bacterium
ATGAGATGAAGACAAAGATCGATAGTGAACAGGGGAAGCAGATCTACGCCAGACGGCTGGGCACACTTGCGCCGCACGCAGTGCAGGTGTTGTCGAGCCGGTCTTTGCCAACATCTGTGTGCAGAAGCGCATGAACCGCTTTACGCTACGTACCAAATTGAAAGTGGATGTACAAGGAGATTGTTCGCTCTGGTACACAATATCGGCAAGATCCACAATTACGGGTTGGTCCACTGAGACCGGGCGCAAGTAATGATCGCGTCAGGTAATATTCAGGGCGAAATAACCAGAGAGCACAACTTTATTGTGTCGAAATCGCCCATTGGCTATACGTTGACTGTTCAAAATCAGGCTTTTCGACAGTCTCGTTAGGCAGTTCGAATCGCCATGTTCAGATAAACCAAGGAACGAAAATGAATTCGTTACAAGAAAATATGATTGAGTATAGAAAACAATTAGAGAAGGGGGCGATTCAAAAGGCATACCAGGGATTGATCCAATACATGATGAGTTTGAAGAACCACTTCAGTAACCAATATCCCAATTTTTCCGTATCTAGAAGCATTTATTATGGGTACATGGATATGACATATTTTTCTGTCGTTCCAGGATCATTAAAAGATCGAGATCTAAAGATTGCCATCGTGTTTGTGCATGATTCCTTTCGATTTGAAGTCTGGTTATCAGGAAGAAATCAGAAGGTTCTTGCAAAATACTGGAAAATATTTACAGAAAGCGGTTGGAATCGATATAAGATCGCACCCCAGGGAAAATGGGCTGATTCTGTTTTAGAGCATATTTTAGTAGATAATCCAGACTTTAGAGATTTGGAAGCTTTGACAAGACAAATAGATCAAGGGACTTTGAAATTCATTAAGGATGTAGAGAGCTTCTTAACCAAAACTGCAACCTAACATAGCGTCCTGAGAAACAGGTCAACGGTTAGCAGAGCAAGGATTAGTTTAACCCTGACAACCCAAAAAAGGCGTTGCTCTTCACAATCAGGAAACGCCTGATGAAAAAGGATCTATTTTCTAACATGAACGGTGCGGCGTCTATGTAAACTCAGCTTCCTGATCGGGGTCGTGACCAGCACGCCACCAGTGAATAAATCGACCTCGCCGCTATCCAAGGTTCATAAACGGGAGACTATGCTCACCAACGAAAAAGTACGGGTTATCAACCGCTCATACTAATTTCATTATACGATTTTTCGGCCCTGTTTCTCTCGTGTGAAATGATGCCCTCCATCATGACAGGGTTCAACCACTTGGCTATCGCCTTCAAGTCCACGGTGTATGTCCCAAGGTTTTCACCCACTGCTTAGTCCTGCCCTCCCCAACACAGACCACGATCTCTTGCGATTCAACATCCACTCCGGCGGCTTTGGGGTTGACCTGGCTTATCCCCGCAAACGGGTAGGCTTGTGCCAGTTCTTTGTTGGTTTTGGTATCCTTGCTCATCTCTTCCTCCAAGCATGCTTGTTCGGCAGGCCCGGTCACTTGAGGTCATAGCTTTCTAATCGGGCTCGCCCTCCCTCGCCACCAATGGTTAAATCATCGTGACCGGCTACCACGGTACACAACGGGACTACACTCTTGTGAGTGTGTCACCAATGCTTTTGTATGGCTTGATTGCCTGCCTATTATGAGTATACTTACAAGAGAAGGATGCGCTACCCACTGTTTCCTGCAGGAAAAATGAAGGCCTGCCTTCATGCGTGGGTGCACGCGAACTTCACGCCCCGCAACAACCGCGGGGCAGGCAGGACAGGCCGCCAGCCGTTTGGCTCGTGCATACAAGATTATGAAAAATGATTTAACCACTGGAAAAATCATCATCATAAATGGTCCGTCGAGTTCTGGCAAAACAACATTAGCACTAGCCTCACAAAAACAACTCGATGTACCATTTATTCGCTTTTCCTTCGATCTTTTTTTGGAGCACAAAGCATTCCCCACCGAGCAAATTAGAAACGGCACGTTTTCATGGGATTTAATGAGACCATCCGTTTTCAGGGGTATTCATCAGTGCTTGCCGGCACTTGCAACTGCCGGCAATAATATAATTTTTGATCACATCATTGAAACTAAAATGTGGCTGCATCATCTCGTTTCTGTAATTTCAGAGTTAGATGTTTTCTTCATTGGCTTAAATTGTTCTTTACCTGAACTTGAACGACGTGAAATCCAGCGTGGCAATCGCCGTAAGGGTGAAGCGCGTCTGGATTTCCAGACTATTCACAGCATAACTTCTTACGATTTGGAATTAAACTCTGAAAACTTGCTGGAAGATAATGTAACTTTATTAATTCAAGCATGGAAAGAACGCAAACGCCCCTCTGCGCTTGACAAAATGATTCAAGAAATGAATATTCAAATTTAAAAAATCTTCAATGTGGTCCCAAGAGTTTTCCGAACCGGTTCGCGAATGCCGGATTTGACCTGTATGAATAAAAAGCATAAAATGACGTAGTGCACTATATCAATTGTCAATTACTTCGAAAATAAAACCATTTGTTTAGATCGGAGGTTTACCGTGAATCGAAAGATAGTTGATACATGGTTTGATGCATTTCGCAATAAAGA
>JBAVJG010000309.1:0-2321 GCA_049687655.1 Anaerolineales bacterium
GCCTTCGACAACGCCTGCCGGGAAGCTTATAACTACAATGCCTTAGGATATGAACCGATGTTGTGCCCCAGAGATGAGCCAACACCAAGGCCGAGACAAGAAAGAACGCCACAAGTTTGCCTGCCACCATCAAACGCGACTTTCGTTTGTCAATGGGATTACACAAACTGTTGTTGCATCGGAGTTACCTGTCAAGTTCCATAATGATACATGAAAAAAAGCGGAGAGCCATTCTCCGCTTTTTTTCATGTCACAAACCGGGCAAAAGCTTGATTTCCCAATAACCGCCCCCGCCGCGTCAAACGCAGACGTTCAGCCTGCCACGCGAGCAGCCCCAGCCGGATCAGATCTTCGATCTCTTTCCCAAAAACGGAGACCAGTTCCTGGCCAAAGCGCTCCAGGAAGGTATCCCCGTCGACGCCTTCGCGCGTCAGCCGCAGGCCGGTCATCATGAATTCGCCCATGTCGTCCTGCGGGGTCTGGCGGTGCTGGTTGACCGTGGCGGGAGTGAGGGGAAATTCGAGATTTGGAAATTGGGAAACGGATAGACGATCGATGTAAGTCTTTATTCTGAGTACATTGGAATATCGATAACCATTGACGTAGCCATGCGCGCCTGCGCCGGCCGCCAGATAGGGCAGTCCGCGCCAGTATTGCAGGTTGTGCACGCAGGCCTGCGACGGTGGACGGAATGGACCGTTGCCCGTAGACGACGGACGGTCTTCGGTCAACGGCAGAGTGCCCTTCGGGTATCTACGGTCATCCTTAGCCCAATTCGAAATCTCATATTGTCCGTAACCCGCAGATTGTAGGATCTCTCCAGCCCACTCGTACATATCGGCAGCCAGGTCGGGATCGGGGAGCGGCATCAGTCCGCGGGCGGACCAGCGTCCAAAGGGTGTGCCGTGCTCGAGGGTCAGCGCGTAGAGCGAGAGATGCTCAGGGGCCAGTCCCAGGATCAATCTAACGGTGGCAGTCCAGTCGTCCAGGGTTTGAAGCGGGAGACCGTAGATCAGGTCCAGATTGAGGTTGTCGAATCCGGCCTGACGCGCCCAGGTTACAGCGTTGATGACGTCGAAATAGGAATGTGCCCGCTCCAGCATGCGCAACTCAGACGGGTTGGCCGACTGCACGCCGAAGCTGATGCGGTTGATCCCCAAGGAGCGCAGGTCCCGCAAATCGTTGGGCGAAACCGTGCCAGGATTGGCTTCGATGGTTATCTCAGGATTGGAGAGCGTGAAATTTTCTGAAATGGTTTGTAAGACAGATTCAAACTGACGCGGGCTTAGCAGGGAAGGCGTGCCGCCGCCGAAGAAAATCGTGTGCAAAGACAGTTTTTCCGGCGCATTGTTTCCAATAAAGGTAAGCTCGTTGCATAGGGCATCCACGTAAGCCGGGATGGACTCTTCCTGCCCGGCATAGGTATTGAAATCACAATACGCGCAGCGATGACGGCAGAAGGGGATGTGCAGATAGAGGGAATAGGGCTGGATCATAACAGGCGCATTCGTGCATCCCAGACTTCGGCATTTGCATCCCGTGCGTTTCGAGATTCCTTTTTATGATCGGGAGAATCGGTCATATCTGAATTTAACCACAAAACCCAGCTAAAAATCGAGCACAACTCAAATCTATCCCAACTGTTAAACCAAGTAGCGAACCAACATGAAATATGATTGGTAAAATAACCCACGAGAAGAATTTATCAAGGGGGGGCGCACGAAAAATCCTATCGCCGGAGATTAGACTATGACAACAGACAGCATGGATTCAAAGACCAGAAAGCGCAATCACTGGGCCTGGTATATGTATGATTTTGGGAACTCGGCCTATGCGGCAGTGATCTTGCTGGCCGTGTACTCGGCATACTTCAAAGGATCGGTGGTGGGCGGTGCGGAGGGGTCACGCCTGTGGGGCTTTTCGCTGGGCATCGCCATGCTGGTAGTAGCCGTCATTTCGCCCATTCTGGGCACCATCGCGGACTTCACAGCTGCCAAGAAACGCATCCTGTTCGTGTTTTCGTCCCTTTCCTGGGTATTCACTGCCATGCTTTTTTTCGTGCAGAAAGGTGATGTTTTTACCGGAATGCTGTTCTTCATCCTGGCCGAGATCGGCTACCGCGGCGGACAGGTCTTCTACAACTCTTTGCTGACTGACATCGCCACGCCAGACGAGATCGGACGCGTTTCCGGCAATGGCTGGGCGATTGGCTCAATCGGAGGCATCATCTGCCTGCTGTTTATTTTGCCGGTTATCGTAATAACGGACAGCCATCCACTGGTGGTGCGCGGTTCATTCGCCTTTACCGCCGTATTTTTCAT
>JBAVJG010000310.1:0-1681 GCA_049687655.1 Anaerolineales bacterium
GTATAGGGCGATCAACAAAAAGGATGTTACTCCCGGTTCAGTTGTCCTTTCGGAAGAGGTAAATACGGCTTATCCCATCGGTCACAAGTTAAGGGTTTGAAAGTTCTGTCAAGAGGTTTGGTATGAACACCAGCGGCGATGGGTTTTCACCTTTATGTTTTCGTTTCAGGATGCCCAGGAACTTTGCTTCCGCGGCCAAATAAGCAACCACATCGTTGGCTTCGCCGCGTTGCCGGGCAGTCGTGAAAAAGTAGAGACTGCGATAGACCATCTCAATGGAAATGGCAGCAAAAGGCTGATTGAGCGCTTCCGCCACGGCATCGGTCAGGTCGATCAAGACAACATACAACAGCCAGGTGGCCCAGATTTGCATTTCGACTGCATTTTGCGCACCACACCAGAAATAAGCCAGCCCCAGCAGGCGCTTGACGATATTGTAGGCATCTTCGATGCGCCAACGCTGCCAATATAAAGCAACCACATAAGCGGTGGGCAGCTTCTTCTCATCCAGTTCATTGGTTATGTAGCGATACCATTTGCCGCGATACAAGATTTCGATCAAACGCACCTGCTGGTAGGTCTCATCTTTGCCAATCCAGACCAGATAATCATGCGCGGCAGCGGTTTTGATGAGGGGGCGCTCAAGGGTATAGACCAGGTTCGTCTTGCCGCGTGTGATGAATTTGACCTGTGCCTGTGTAAGTTTGCTAAACATTGTGAAGTTGACGTAGCCTTTGTCAAAAATCAGCAGGCTGCCCGCCTTCAAAACCGACAGAATGTTCGTCCAGAACCCCTGATCGTGTGCTTTGGGATCCTGTTCATACCAAATCTTTTCCGGTAAACGGGTACACAAGTCCAACAGGGCTGTCATGCGCCCCGCCAATGGGTTTTCGGGCAAGTCTTGCAACAACCCAATTTTGCGAATCAGTGCATCTAACGTCGAACCATCCACGGCCAACACGGCTCGATACCGCTCTGCTGCCCAAAGGAGTTCAGCCGATAGGGGACGCTCTCGTTTCATCCAGCGTTCCCGCATGACCGGCAGGATGTCCAGCAACACCCGCAGAAATAGTTCGGACGGTAGACTGCTCAATCGTTGCGACAGCGCTTGTTGACTGACTTTCCTGGGCTGTTCCCATAAAATCGCCTCCTTTTGCACCAGGCGTGTCAGGACGCTTACGCTGCCAATCTGCCGCCAGATCATCTCGAGCACAAAGGCGACCATGACCACAAAACTCAACGTGCGCTCGCGCAGCCCCAGATGATGAAAGTAACTCATTTGAGCCAAAGTGGCAGGGTGAACAATCTCCTCAATGCGTTGCTTGATCTGATCGTCTGACGGCGCTGCTATGGACTGACCAACACGATTTTTCTGGATGGCACGTGCGTGCCGAACACTACTGGCTCTTCGGGGTTGTTTTTCTTCGCTCATGCGAGCGAATTTACTCGATCTCAGCCGCTATGTCCACTCTTGACAGATTGTTAAAGTGCTTAACTTGTGACTGATGCGCTTATACGTACTCACCGCAAAACTTGTGTCATAATATCAATCAGAATAGGAAGGAGTATTTGAAGAATGATTCGTTTGACTAGAATGGAAGAGGGGGCTTGTTACTTCAATGACACTACTAATTTGCTTGTATCATGGTTAATGTTGTATTATGCTTCAAAACTCTTTTGG
>JBAVJG010000311.1:0-14142 GCA_049687655.1 Anaerolineales bacterium
CGGGGCTCGGCTGTCCATCCCGAACCGCACCATCATCCCATACTTGTACCCGCTGCCCGCGGTTGGGCTGCTGTTTGCAACGCTCTTCAACCTGGAAACTGGCCTGATCTTTGGATTAGCCATCTCCTTGCTGGCGGCCTACGGCCTGCCCAACACGCTCGACCTGATGCCCTACTACATGCTGGCCACGCTGACGGGCGTGCTCGTGCTCGGGCCTGCGCGTCGTTTCTGGGCCTTCTTCCGCGCCGGGATCGCAATTGCCCTGGCTGGGATAGCGATAATCCTTGCCTTTCGTTTACCTTTTACCCAGTTGGATTGGCTTGGAATTGTCACACTTCTGGCCGCAGCGCTGTTCAACGGACTGGCCTCGACCAGCATCACCCTCTTGCTGCAATATTTCCTGGCCCAAATCCTGGGTTTGACCACCCCGTTGCAATTGCTTGAAATATCACGTCCTGATTTTCCATTGCTGCAATACTTCCTGCGCAACGCGCCCGGCACCTACCAGCATAGCCTGCAGGTTGCCAACCTGGCTGAACAGGCTGCCGAGAACATCGGCGCGGATGCTCTGCTCACCCGCGTTGGTGCGCTCTTCCATGATGTGGGTAAAGCAATGAACCCAACATTCTTCATCGAAAACCAGGCGCACGGCAGTCTCAACACCCACGATGACCTCGACCCTGCTGAAAGCTCTTCGGTTATCACACAGCACGTGCTGGACGGCATCAAACTGGCGCGCAAACATCGCCTGCCGCGTCGCCTCGATGATTTCATCCTCGAGCACCACGGCACTATGCTCACCCGTTATCAGTACAACAAAGCCCTCGAAGTTGCGAAAGGCGACGAATCCCAGGTAGATGATGAGAAGTTCCAATACCCTGGTCCAAGTCCACGCTCGAGAGAAACAGCTTTGCTGATGCTAGCCGATGGCACCGAAGCGCGCGTCCGCGCCACGAGGCCCAGCAATGAGGAGGAACTGCGCAAGATTATTCGCAGCACCATCGAACATGTCCAGCAATCCGGGCAGCTCGATAATACCCAGCTCACCTTGAACGACCTAAACAAAATTGAGCAGTCTTTTGTCACCACCCTGCGCGGCTCCTTCCATCCGCGCATCGAATATCCAAAAGCGAAGGAGACCCCCACTGCAGCGGAAGATGTCCCGACTACCCCGAGTATTGAAACGAAACCGTGATCCATATCGAAATCAATCCATCTGTGAAAACCGATTTTGCGTCAGACATCCTCGAGCGCGCCGCTCAGACCACGCTCGCTCATGCAACGACGGAGGGCGACCTGACCATCGTGTTGACGGATGATGCACAATTGCGCGAACTCAATCGGGACTATCTGGATATCGATGCGCCTACTGACGTGCTCTCCTTCCCCGCGTCTGAAACGGATCCGGAAACTGCCCGCCGTTATCTGGGCGATATCCTCATCTCGATCCCGCGCGCTGAAGAGCAGGCTCGTGCGGCTGGGCATGCGTTAGAGGCTGAAGTCCAGTTGTTGGTTGTGCACGGAACCCTGCACCTGTTGGGCTACGACCACGCTGAGGCCGACGAAAAAGCTCGGATGTGGAAGGAGCAGGCTGAAGTCCTGAGGGGACTCGGGGTGTCGGAAATCGAAAATAAAGAGTAATTCGTTGGTAAGTAGAACGAAATTTTTATGAAACCCTTTACTATCTCCCGCATCCGTTCCTTTGGCTACGCCTTCCGCGGCTGGTGGCACGTTCTGCGTACGCAGCAAAACGCCTGGATTCACGCCATCATTTCAACCGCGGTCATTATCGTCTCCCTATGGCTGCGACTACCACCTCGTGATTGGGCCGTGCTGCTGGTGACCATTGCCATGGTCTGGGCAGCGGAGTTTTTCAATACTGCCATCGAAGCGGTCGTGGACCTGGCCAGCCCGGTTCACCACCCGCTGGCCGAAGTGGGCAAGGACGTGGGCGCCGCTGCCGTCCTGATCGCAGCGCTGGCAGCCATTGGCGTGGGACTGCTGATTCTAGGCCCTCCCTTGTGGAGGCAAATTTCTGTCTGGCTTGGTAATTAACCACAGAGCACACCCTGACCCGCCGGCCAGGACGGGCTGTGTCTTCGTGGCAAAAAGGAGAAATCAATGACTTTATCGTTTCAATTTGGCACCGTCGGGTCCCCCACCGGCACACCCAAGAAACCGGGCGGCTCAGTGGGCGCGATCGAATACAGCAAATCCATTGGGCTTGAAGCGCTCGAACTCGGTTGGGTACGTTCCGTGCGTGTGAGCGAGAAAACCTGCGCCGCTATCAAGGAAACCGGGGAAAACCAGGGCGTCAGTTTGAGCGTACATGCGCCCTATTTCATCAACCTGAACGCGGATGAGGAAGAATGGCCCAAGTCCCGCCAGCGATTGATGGATGCGGCTCATTACGGCAATCTGGCTGGCTGCACCGACATCATTTTCCATCCCGGCTCGTATTTCGAGCGCCCGCCCGAAGAAGTGCTGAAAGTTGCCATTCCGCGTTTGCAGGGCTGCGTAGAAGAACTGCGTGCGGCGGACAACCCGGCCACACTACGTCCTGAGACAATGGGTAAATCGGCTATGCTCGGTTCGCTGGAAGATACACTCGAAATGAGCAAAGCCATCGAGGGCGTGGAACCCTGCCTGGATTTCGCGCATCTGCATGCCCGTCCCGGCGACGGGAGCGTCAACACCTATGATGAGTGGTCTAAGTATTTAGAAAAGTACAGCAAAGCGCTGGGGAAGAAATCGCTGAAACGTTTGCACATTCACCTTTCTGGCATCGAGTATGGACCCAAAGGCGAAAAGAATCACTTGAAACTGGAAGAAGCTGACCTGGATTTGAAAGCCCTCCTGCGCGCGCTGAAAGACTTTGAGTGTGCCGGGCGCATCCTGTGCGAAAGCCCCATCATGGAAGAAGATGCGCTCAATATGTTGAAGGCCTGGAAGGAAGTCAGCGGAGAATAACAAAATCTGTCGAGCGTTTTAAGATTCACACATGTGGGTAACACTCTACCAGTTGTTTCATTCACGGGAGAGTGGGATTTGCAAGAATTTACCGTTTCCCCAACTATTGCCCAGGCCTGTACTCAAATCTATATCCCTGAATCTCCACATACGGCTGCCAGTATTTGTAACTGATGGCGCGCACCCGGCGGGCGATTTCGTCCTTGCTCATGTCTGGCCGAACGACGAACAGCTCGTTGAACTGCACGCGCGTGAAAGGCGGGCGGGTCCAGGTTTCATCGGACACGGGCAGGTCTTTCCCTTCGGCCAATAAACCCACGATCTCGAAAAACAATTCGATCTGGTGCACATACGTCCGCTCGAGCAGTTCGGCTACACCATCTTCCGGGTAGACCGGGAAACGCCTGACAGCGATGATCGCGCCCGTGTCCACTTTAGAAGCCATGTGGTGACAGGTCACGCCATATTCTTTAGCATCCTCATAAAGCGCGAAATTATTGCAGCCGATACCAGGATAATCGGGGGAAGCGGGGTGAAAATTGAAGGAGGCCTTTCGGGCCCGCCCCAGCAGGAATTCAGGTACCACCCAGCGCGAGAGGTAAGAGATGATGTAATCACCTTCCCAGTCGCGGGCAGATTCAGGCAGCGCATCACCCCACACGCCCAGGCAGTAGGTCACGTCTGTGAAATGCTCCTGACAGAAGGCTAAGGCGCGGATACAGTCGGTGTCGTCAGCTTTGCCAAGAAAGAGGATAGAAGTATCAATTTTGGGCATGGCATTGATTATAAACCGGTAGCAGGCTAAAGATGAGATAGAGGCGCTTACCAATCCGCAAATACCCCTGAAGCGCATGGATTTTCGCCAATCTCTTCAAAACTCGTGTAGATTGGCGTGAATTAGCGGATAAAAAAACCTGCGCAGAACGCAGGTCGTTGTCAGGCTAAGTCGAAATATATTCCCGCAGGTTATGTTCCACCGCATAAGCGGCGGCCTCCGCCCGGTTGTTTACCCCCAGTTTCGAGAGAATACTGCTGACGTAATTGCGCACCGTGCCCTCCCCCAGGAACAGGTTTTTGGCAATCTCGCGGTTGGTCTTTCCTTCTGAAACTAACAGCAGTACGTGCTTTTCCTGTTGACTGAGATGTTGAAAGGCCGAAGCCTCCTCTTCCTTCACCGCCCGGCGCACTTCCTGGAAGACACGCTGCGTTACGGCCGGGTCGAGCAGCGCTTCACCGCGCCCAACCGCCTCGATAGCCTTGACCAGTTCTTCGCTGGCAATCTGCTTGAGCACATAACCCGATGCTCCAGCGCGGATGGCTGAAAAAAGCATCTCATCCTCCGCGTACGAGGTCAGCATGATGACCTTGATATCCGGATGCTGGTCGACGATTTGCTCGCAGGCTTCGATTCCGGATGTGCCCGGCAGCCGGATGTCCATCACAACCACATCCGGTTCCAGGGATGCCACCTGTTCTAACGCTTCACGCGCCGAACCCGCTTCACCAATAACTTCGAACTGCGGATGACGATCTAATAGTGACTTCAGCCCCAGGCGGACAACCTCATGGTCGTCTACCAGCAGTATCCTTTGCTTTGCCATTAAAGTTATGCCTCCAAGATGGTCGGACAAGACAAAAAGTATAGTCTAGAGGAAGATGTCTGACAAGGGCGGATGAAACAGGGCGAGCCATGTAACGATTCCGCCAAACGCGCCCTGCCGCCTCTTTCAGTCTCTAAGCCTGCCTCCGTTTAATCCTCTTTCTGCTGCTCTTTCTTCTCTCTGCGAAAATCTACAAAGCGGTAGCCTACACCACGCTCGGTCAGGATGTATTTTGGCTCAGAAGGGATGGCTTCCAATTTCTGGCGCAGATAGTTGATGTATAAGCGCACATAATGCGGCTCATCACGATACTCGTAGCCCCAGACCTTGGTCAACAACTGGTCGTGAGTCACAACCCAGCCCGCATTTTGGACTAAATGATACAGCATACGGTATTCGGTGGGGCGTAGCTTAACCAGCTTGCCCTCCAGCCAGATCTCACGGCGGTCGAAGTCGATCTTCAGGCGATCGTCCACCTCGATCAGACCATGCATCGAGCCACTAGCACCCTCCGTGCGGCGCAATACGGCTTTCACACGGCTGACCAATTCGCGCGGACTGAACGGCTTGGTGACGTAGTCGTCTGCTCCCAGTTCCAGTCCGCGCACACGATCATCCTCCTCACCCTTGGCCGTCAGCATGATGACCGGCACCTGGCTCACTTCGCGGACGGTTTCCAGCACTTCGAAACCGTCTATATCAGGCATCATTACATCCAGCAGGATCAAGTCCGGAGTCACATCACGGATCTTCTGAATGGCTTCTTTCCCGTTGAAGGCCTCACTGACCTGGAAACCATCATGTTCAAGATTCAAGCGGATGAAGCGCACCATGCGTTCTTCATCATCTACAACCAGGATACGGCGGCGCTCAAAATCATCAGCCATGAATTTACTCCCTGACGAAACCAATGATACGTTCCTCGTCTTCGCTTTCGAGTACTTCGATAAGAGTAATGCGGTGCAACGGCCAGATCACCTGCACAACATTCGGCTCCAGATAATGCAAATCTTTTCCGTCTTTCTGGCGCGGGCCATTGACAGATACGATCATATCCGTGGGCTTGGGTAACTCGTCCACTTCGCCAATGACCGAGGGTTCGCCCGGAAGATGCAAGATTACTGTATAGGGCATAAGGCACCTTTTCTTTCCTAGTGCCGGAACAGGTTGATTTTGATTGATGATTTTCCCTGTGTAAATAGCAACTGCATCAATCATCATCATGCTGTCCGGGTATCAGGGGTTTTTCAATAAGATTTGGATCTTGAGCTTGCCCAAGGCAAGCAGATCTCCATGATTTACCGTCTGCTCGGTATTTGGTTTCATACGTTTCCCGTTCAAATAAGTTCCATTCGAAGATCCCAGATCCATAACAAACACACGCGTACCTTCTCTTTTTAAAACAGCATGCAAACGTGAAACACCACTGGCGTAGGCCTGATAAGGGGTTAGATCAATATCCGGCATGATCGGTTGCGCTTCGCTTACCCGTCCAAGCGTGAATTCAGTACGATCACCTAATGGCAGGATTTGTCCGCTATCAAGCAGGTGCAGGGATGCCCAGGTGTCCAGTTCTTTTGCATAGGCCGCGGTTTTCTTTCGATCTATCGGAGGCAATGGCTTGCTATCGGCCGGGATATTTTGTGTAACGATCGAATTCAACCCCGAAAGTTGCATACCACATTCACTGCAGAAGACAGTCCCATCCAGATTCTTGTGTTGACAATTAGGGCATTCAATCATATGGGTTCTTCCTTTTCTAATGGCATTATAAGCGCCCGTGTTCCATATTTAATCTCTTTACTTCCCTCTTCTGAGAATGACTGCATTTTTGCAATGTTTTCGGCCTCAATTAAAGCAGTGCGTGCAAGGTTTTGTTCGCCTTGAGCCATCAAGCTTGTTGCAAGTTTTTTCATATGCTGGGAAGCTAGTTCGAACTGTCCCTGTTCCACTTCCGTATGAGCCCTCTCTTGCATCCTGTACAAGGTCAGTTTTCCAAGCGATTGAATGATTTTAGTCGGTGGTGGTTCTTCTCCGGCTTCATCTTTTACTTCGCGCGAAAATTCAATTTTGAGAGGCTGGATAGGCGTAGGCAACGCGGCAATTGATAGTTTTAGATTTCCCCGCTGAAGGTAAACAACGTCCTGACTGGTAAGTGATCCATCAACCCGATATTCAAACAATACATTCAGATTGTAATCTTGCAGAAGAGGCCCAAGGTGAATGGAGTCTTCTATCGGCAGCGGACCAGTTTCAGGCTGAGTCCGAAACGCGTAGGCTAATTCAGATCCCGGGGTATGCTTGAGTTCCAGTACCACGTCATCGGCCAGGGTGCGCGCCAGCGCTTCGAACTTTTCCATTAAAAATCTTTGAATATCTTCCGCACGGGCAATATAGCGACTACTTCCGCCAGTGCGATTGGCCAGGGTATCCAGGAACTCATCGTTCCACTCCTTGCCGATTCCCATCGCACTGATCCCAATCCCTTGTTCTGCTGCCTGCTTCGCCAGGTCAATGCATTGCTGATCATCTCCGTACGTATGACCGTCGGTTAACAAAATAATGTGATTAATACGTTCCTGGCCAACATTGCGCTGAATTTCATCATAGGCCGCGCGTAATCCCTGGAAAATCTCTGTTCCACCGAATGGCTGCAGCATTTGAATGCGGGCCTCCAGCTTTTTTTTGTCAAAAGGAAATGAGGCTGGGATGAGCACTTCCGCCCGATCGCTGAAAGTTACTACGCTGAAAATATCCTGCGAGCGTAAATTCCGCATGACCTTGATGGCTGCATTTTTGAGCACATCCATCTTTTCATCTTTCATCGATGTAGAACGATCGAGGACCAGGGCTACATTCAAAGGCGGAGCTGGAATTTCTTCTGATTTTTCCTGTGGTGAGATTTCAAGCAGGATATACAGCAATTGTGTCTCGCCCATACGAACCAGGTTGGGGCGACTGTAATAGATTTTATGCTTGAAAGGTAAGGATGGACCTTCATCCTTCGGTAAGGTGGCATCGTATTTATTGCGGCGCTCAGGATTAGATAGGGACTCATAAGCCTGCTGAACTTCGAGGAAAATTTCGGTCTCGCCTACCGCTTTGTTTTTATCCGGATGCAAACGCTGCGCGGCTTTAAGATAAGCCCGCTTGATCTCATCCTGTGACGCATCACGCGTCACACCGAGGATAGCGTATAAATCCGTCTTTTTTGACATATTATCCAATCAATTGAGCGATAACCACACTGATGTTATCCGGACCACCAGCGGTATTAGCTGCTTCTACCAGATTCTGACAGGCGTGCTGCAGATCGGGTGCTTCTGTGATGATTCTGATCATATCCCGATCGGCAACAACGCCCCACAAACCGTCGCTGCATAACATCAGATAGCCTGCCTGTGGGAATGAAACCGTAAACACATCCGCTTCGAGGATCTCGCCTTGCCCTAGCGCACGATAAAGAACATTCCGGTGAGGGTAGTTTTCTGCTTCATCCGGGCTGATATGTCCTAACTCTTCCAGCCGTTTGACCAGGGAATGATCGCGTGTGATTACCTCAGAACGTCCATCAGGAAATATTTGATATGCGCGACTGTCTCCGACATGGGCAACGGTGACTTGCTGACCGAGCACCAGGGCGGCCGTTAGTGTTGTACCGCTGCTGGGAGCTTCACTTTGAATCGTTTTTTGTGCTTCGCGCACAGCGGTTTGCATAATCTCCTGCAGGGATTCATCGGGTGGTGAGGGTTTCAGGCTGAATAAGTAAGTCTGGAACTTTCGAATGATGTAACCGGCCACAACACGGACGGCCGCATTACTGGCCACCTCCCCATATTGGTGACCACCCATTCCATCTGCAACAATATATAGTCCAAAGGGCAGGCTACCTGAGTTTCCTGCCAGCGTGGTCGTAAAGGTTAGAAGGCTATCTTCATTAAGTTCGCGCTGTTTTCCAACCGACTGTCCTGAAGCGGCTACCAATTGCTGCAAATCAAATTGGACATTTGGCCCCTGCAAGATCGATTGGATTTGCTCCTCTGTAAGAGGAGCCGTTGTCGCAGTCTCAATCACGCTGGGTTCATTACTATTACTACCACCAAACAGCTTGCGGAAAAATTCCATCACAGTTATATCTCCTTCTCAGGCGAAGAGCGCATAGACCTGGTGGTCAGTTGACCCAACGTAAACAATATCATCATACACCAATGGGGAACCTATAATATGACCTTCAGTTCCAAACTTCCAGCGCAAACGTCCGGTTCGATACTCCAGACAATACAGGTAGCCATCTACGGAACCGCAATACAGGGAATCCTTGTAAATGACTGGCGAACTGCTGACCTGATGTTCCGTTCGGAAACGCCAGAGTTCTTTGGATGTACCAGCTTCAATTGCGTAGATAAATCCATCTGCAGCGCCGACGAACACGATGTCATCAACCACGCATGGAGAGGAAACCGAGCCCTTACCCAGCCGGAATCGCCAGATGACAAAACCATTACGATGGTCGAGCGCATACAGCGTCCCGTCAACAGAACTGAATAAAACCATTTGCTTGTTGATCGTTGGCGAGGCGGTGATGGCTCGTTTTGCGCGGAATCGCCATTTCAACTCGCCGCGGAAATCAATCGTCAAAAAATCGCCCGCTTCGTTGCCTATATAGACCAATTCATTAGCAATATAGGGAGTGGAACGAATCGGATCTGATGTTTCGAACTTCCAAGCTGCCCGGCCCGAGTTAACATTAACTGCGTGCAAGTATTGATCGTCAGAACCGATAAATGCGTGTCCTTCGGCAATGCGCGCTGACGAACGCACTGGTCCGTCAGTGTAATAGGTCCACACCACTTTGCCAGAGCGGGCGCCAACAACATGCAAGCGGTGGTCTTCTGAACCGAAATATATATTATCTTCGTATGCCACCGGTTTGGAGACGATCCCGCCTTCAGTTGGATATTTCCACTGAAACTCTCCGTCACCAGCATTGATTGCATACAGGTTGTTATCATAGCATCCGATGAAAACGTTATTTTGATAATACAACGGTGTACTGCGAATCTCATCCTCACACTTAAATGTCCACAAAGGCTTGATACCGTCTGGCTGTCTTATCGTTGTGGTCACTTTCGAGAGGATCCCGGTTTTTTGCGCGGCGGCCAGCAGGGCATCCTTCATGTCGGCAGCTGTCTGGAAGCGGTCTTCAGGGTCATACTGCAGCGCCATCGTGATAACGGTATCCAGTTCAGGGGAGACACCGGGGTTGATCTTCCGCAGAGGGCGATCTTCAAAGGAGAAAGGCGGCTCCATACGCGGGTCGCGGCGGGACAGGGCATGATGCAAAGTAGCGCCCAATGCGTACAGATCGGCCAGGGGGGTGGCTTCGCCGCGATATTGCTCAGGTGGAGAATATCCCTCGGTACCGATCATTGTCCCCTTTTGACCAAACTGGAAGGTTTTTGCAATCCCAAAATCTACCAGCTTGACGTCCCCGTTGTGGTCGACCATCACGTTCGACGGTTTCATATCGCGGAAAATGATCGGGTCCGGTTTGTGGTTATGCAGGAAAGAGAGCACATCACATAACTCAATCGCCCAGGTTAGCACCTGCTCTTCGGCCAGAAATCCATCGTTCCCGCTGATGATCGCTTCCAGGTCCTTGCCATGGATATATTCAATGACAAGGTAGGAACGATTTTCTTCTGAGAAATAATCATAAATCCGCGGAATGGAGGGATGATTGAGGGTGGCCAGTAAGTTTGCTTCACGCTCAAAATTTTGCACAATAGTTTGCCGGATGAGCGGGTCTGGCGCGGTATTGATCATCTCCTTGACCGCGACCAATTTTACTACGTTGGGAAAATGCAAATCGCGGGCGCGGTATACAGACCCCATCCCGCCTACCCCAATCACATCCTGGATCAGGTAACGCTTAAGAAGTGTTAAGCCTGATTCGAGTTGTCTCCTGGGTTTTACTTCTCCATTTTCATCTTCTGGCAAAGTAATATGTTGTGTTTCCAGCGAATTGCTCCTTTAAAAATTCCTGTGTACCGCAACTACCTGCAATAATGAATTTTATTATTCGATTATTATAGTAGGCACTGAGTGGTTTGGCAACTGCCCTAAGTGTACCTGACATATCCTATGCCATGATTACCGTTTTGTAAAGTGTCCTCTTGCATTGAAAGCCTTTATACGGCAAAATAAACAGAAAAGATGACAAAGATACTCACTGTAAGTGACCAGGTGGTGGAACGCATCTACGCGCTAGCTACCGATGGACATTTTCGGGATGTGGACCTGATTGTTGGCTGCGGCGATTTACCCTATACCTATTTGGAATACCTGCTCTCAATATTGAACGTGCCACTTTATTATGTGCCTGGCAATCATGACCCGGAATATAATCCCTACCATTCACTATCGCATGCCGAGGGCGGCTCAAACCTGGACCTGAAAACTGCTTCCGCAAAAGGACTTTTTCTGGCCGGTTTCGGCGGGTGCATCCGTTACCGCCCAGACGGGGTTAACCAATACACACAAGAACACGCATTCTTTCGAACCTTTGTATTAATCCTTCGCCTGCTGGGCAGCCAGGTGCGCTATGGCCGCAAGCTGGATATTCTTATTACGCATTCGCCTCCATATGGAATCCACGATGACGAGTCCCACGCGCATCAGGGACTCAAGGCGTTGAATTTCCTGATCAAAGTAGCGCAACCACGCTATCACTTCCACGGACATACTCATTTCTACCGGCACAACCTGGAAGATGCCACTACCCGTATTGGGCCAACGACGATCATGAATATCTTTCCCTACAAGGTGATCAATGTCCACAATGATCAGTGAACTGACCGCTCGGATTGTGCGGATCGGGCAAGGCGACTTAGCAATCCGGCAAAAATACATGGTACAACAGTTTCAACCAGCACACGAAGCAGCATGAGATTGAGACAAAGGAGAAGAACAATATTATGACCCAACACCCTTTATCCGGCGTATATGCCGCTGCCCTGACTCCCCTCAAAGCCGACTCATCCCCGGACCCTGAACCTGTTCCCGCTTTTCTCTCTTTCCTCGCCGACCGGGGTTGTCATGGCGCGCTTATCTTCGGTACTACCGGAGAGGGTCCATCCTTTTCGCCTGCTGAACGTGAAATGGTCTGGCAGGCAGCCGTAAAGGTCCGCGAAACACACCCTGATTTCCAACTGCTGGCAGGGACCGGGACTCCCAGTCTCCAGGAAACGATCGACCTGACTAAATCCACCTTTGATTTAGGATATAACGGCGTAGTTGTCCTGCCGCCCTACTATTTCCGCACCGCCAGCGACGAGGGACTGTTTGAGTGGTTTTCACAAGTTATCCGGAGTGCTGTTCCCTCCGATGGCTTCCTGCTGGGCTATCACTTCCCTGGAGTGGCGGGAATTGGCTTTAGCAAAGAACTGCTCATACAGCTCAAAGATGCCTTCCCGGTGCAATTTGCGGGCATAAAAGACTCGTCACACGACCCCGGGTTTGCAAACATGTTGGGGCAAACCTTCGGGGGAGATCTGGCCGTCTTCACCGGCACGGATTCTTATTTCTCAATGGCATTGCAAAACCAGGCCTCTGGCTGTATCACTGCACCGGCTAACTTGATTTCACCGGGTTTGCGCGCTCTTTACGATGCCTTCTCACGCGAGGAGGATTTATCAGAGACGCAGACATGTGTCACACAACAAAGACAAGTTTTAGAACTGTACACACCTTTTCCACCAGCGCTAAAGGCATTGCTGGCCAAAAAATACGATTTTCCACGCTGGCCTGTCAGGCCGCCGTTGGTTGAAACAGCGGACGAACTTGTAATGCAGGCAGCCAAAGAGTTGGATGAGTGCGAGGAATAGAGATAAAAAATTCTTTAAACAAAGCACCCCGCTTGCAAGCGGGGTGCTTTGGCGAGCTAAAACCTGTACTCACCTTCGAGGGATAAGGTTTTGAGCTCTACACTAGCAACTCGGGGACGAACCTTCGGTATCCGATAGAATAATCAGTTGATGCGGAATTATTCTCCCGCAGCCGCGGCCGCGTCAACCAGGCCGTGACCAAAGAACGAAGTGCGGCCGCCATTGCCGTAACAGCGAAGGCGTTCATCGCCAGAACTAAGGGGTTCCCAATCAGGCGGGCAGTCAAGATGGTGCGCAGAACGCTGAACGGCAGCCTTGATCGCGCCAGGACTCCAGCCCGGATGCATCTGCTTGACTAATGCGGCCACACCTGCGGCGTGCGGCGACGACATGGAGGTCCCGTTCAGGTAGACATATCCACCGCCACCATCAATCGTAGTAATACCCGGGAAAGAATCATTTAGCGGATCGAAACTGTTCCAGATATCAGAGCCGATAGGAACTGCCCCGAGTACCGCATCCTGAACGGTGCCGGTTGCCTGGAAGTAGTCTCCACCCGGAGCACCAACGTCCACGCGGGACATGCCCACGCTGGAGTAATCTGCAATCCACAGATCATAACCAGGGTAGCCAACAGGGCCGGTAGCGGAGACGGTCATCACGCCGGGCAGTTCGGCCGGAGCCACACGGCAGTTGTTTTTGACGTCACGAACTTCCGCACTATCCTCTGGCCAATCAGGACTGATATCATCGATGCCGGGATGCTGGAGGTCAGCCGATTCATTACCCGCGGAAGCAACAATCAACACACCTCTTTGCTGGGCGTAACGAGCGGCAGCTTCTAACTCTTTGAGGATAGCCCTTTGTTCTTTCTCAGACTTGCAATAGTACAGATAGGGATCGGCGAACAGACTCAGGTTAACGATATCGATGTCGTTGTCGCCAGCATAACGCAGCGCCGCCGCGACTGAGTCGGCAAAGCAGAAGCCTTCCATTGTGCAAGCTTTAAGAGCTACAATGGTCGCTTCAGGCGCTACACCCGCGATGCCTATTCCATTGATCGGTGCGGCTACGGTTGAGGCGGTGTGGGTGCCATGCCCGCTCAAGTCTTCCACAGCAGCCTTGTTAGTGCAGTCACCATTAGCAATCTCAGCCGGGTCGGCAGTAGGGGTGTCGTCGAAGATGAATGAGCACGAGCGGTCGAGATCGAGATTAGGAGCAATATCTGGATGGTCAGCCTGGACACCGCTGTCAATTATGCCCACAGTGACACCGGCTCCGGTCGCGGTTGCATAGCTGCCGCTGTCAGAGGCATTGATGATGGACATATCCCACTGACAGACACCCAGTGGTTCGCTATTAGGCACGCCGAAAACGCCTGAATAGAGGTCAGTACAAATGTCAACCAGATCCCCTGGAGGTACAGCAGCCAATGCTGTGGTGGTCAGTGCAATCAAAGCTGTGGCGACAATCGTCACTAACAAGATCAATTTCCAACGTTTCATATTTTTTCTCCTTTTTTTGTGCGGATTAAAATGGTCCCGAGTTGCTATCTTAACAAATCTGGAAATCCGTAAAGGCAAGTTTCTTACGCCACAATAGAAAATACGGTTTCAAGGTTCACTTTCATGCATTAGATGATGATTGGCGATGTGGTTTCGTGTTCGGCGTTACTGCAAATGCTA